>JBDSFL010000504.1:0-4992 GCA_039919545.1 Thermoanaerobaculia bacterium
CCAACCGCAACTTCAACGGCGTGCCGAACATCGTCTGGACCTTCTTCCGCGGCCGCGCCACGTTCATCCCCGAGGTGGCGTGCTTCGTCGATGGTACGCCGGTGTACGTGTCGGTGGGAACGACCGCCCGCCAGCTCACGGAGGCATACGCGCCGCTGCCGTTCGGCGAAGCGGTAACGATCGCGCGCTTCGCGTACCGGCGGCCGATCGGGAACGTCGTCGACGCGCCGGCCCAGGTCGCGACCGCGTACGCGTTCGGCCGAAGCAACGACGTTCGTTTCGCATTCCAGACGCTCGACAACTACAACTACAACGGCCGCCTCGATTGCTTCGATCTTCCGGTCCTCGCCGGCGACGCCATCGATTTCGAGGAGTAATGGATGGCCGAACCGACCTTCAGCCGCGCCGCGGGACAGATTCTCTTTTTCCTTCCCCTGACCGGCGTCCCGAGCGGCTACACGATCGCCTTCCTTCCCAACAGCAATCCCGGGACCGACTCGCTCACGCTCTCCGCGACGTGGACGACGAATCCGGGGGTCTATCTCTTCCTCGGCGCACCTGTCGCCGACCAGCCGAACTTCGTCGCTCAGGTGCGGAACTTCACGGCAGGCCGCGGCACGCGACTTCTCTGGATCGTCAACCCCGCCTCCGCGATGAGCCAGTGGGTGACCAACGAGATCGATCTCGACACGGCGAACGCCGTCTTGCCGACGGCGCAACTCGCTTTTCGCAACTTCATCCTCTCCATCGGATCGGGATCGCCGGTCGCGCTAAACGCGACGGATGACGCCCTAACCATTACCGCCGCCGGCGCCGCGGCGATCGACTTCCTCACCGGTTTCGGCGCCGGCAGCCTCGCCACCACGAACACCGCGACGGTGTCGTTTCTCGACGCCGCGGCGGGGACGATCGCCTTCACGCTGCCGCTCACGCAGAGCGACTTCGACCAACTCGACGCCGGCTGCCGCTACTTCTTCGACGATCCGGCTTCGCCCGTGAAGGGAATGCTGACGTCCCTGCAGTACCCGATCATCACGCTCGGCTCGTCGTCGATCTCGTTGTACGCCGCGCTCGACCCGGTCAACCCGCTCGTGCCGGCGCGTAGCTCGCTCACTTTCCTGCAGTCGCCGGCGAGCAGCGGAACGGCGCTCGCCTCGGCGTTTCGCTCCGTGTACGGCGAGACGATAACGCTCACGCCTGTCGTGTCGGGCACGTGGCCCAACGGTCCCGCGCTCGTCTTTGCCGTCGACACGCAGCAGACCACACCGAGCAACGCCGATCCGTACTACACCACCTTCGAAGGGCCGTTCACCACGGCCGTGCAGAACGCCTCGCCAGCCGACACGCCGATCGCGCGGATGATGTGCGGCTTCTCCGGGATCGAATACGCCGGGCTGCCGGCTGCGCAAACGAACACCATTGCCTTCACCTCGGGGCAGCCGGCGTACGCGCCCGTCGTGCGATGGACGGACGTCGTCATCGACGCGGCGCCGGTGACGAACGCCGTTCCGCTCACGTCCGTCGCCACGACGTCGTGGGCCATGCTCTCGACGAGCGGCGCGACGGCGATGGATTACTTCGCCCAGCCGCACGACTCGGTGCTCTACCAGGCCACGCAGACACTGGCCGCGGATGACGAAGAGTTCCTGTACTACCTCGAAGTCTTCGCCGGCACCTTCCCCACCGCGCCGGCGCGCTGGCAATGCGTGCCGATGGTGCCGTACGCGCTGATCGACACCGCGCTGACCGGTCCGGCCACCGATCTGGAGACGCAAGTCATCAGTCCGTATCGCCGCAATCTTCTCGCCCCCATTCTCGGCCCGACGGAGACCGGCGGCGATACAGGTTCGGTGCCTGCGGCAACGCCGCAGGGACTGCTCGTCACACTCAGCACCAACCTCGGTTACTGGAAGACGGCCACGTTCGCGCAGTCCAACAGCGGCACGGAGAAACTGCAGTTCGCGACCATCACCGGCGGCTTCAAGTCCGCGCTGCAATCGAACCAGCTCTTCGCCGTCGTGTCGAACGTCGACGAGCTGCTGCGCTGCTGTTCCGTCGTCCCGCCGTTCAGGCTGACCGTTTCCGACTGGACGTTCGACCTCTCTCCCTCGCTCTGGTCGCAGCACGACACGATCATGATTCTGAAATACGCCGCCGGGACGGTCGACGAGCTGACCGCCGACTCGGGCGGCTGGTGCTGGCCGGCCGCGGCAAACGGCTACACTGACACCTCCGGCAACACGGCCACCACCCAGGCCGACGTGCGGCGGATCATCGAGGAGGCGAAAGCGGCGAGCCTCATCCGGCATGAAGTGCAGCCGTTCGTCGACCTTATCTCGAACCCCACCTGGAACGGCATCCTCTTTCTGCGCGCGCCGCTGTCGGCGACGAGCTTTCCCGACCAGTTGCGCGGCCTCGCCGCCGGCATCGATCCGGCCCGGCTCTACGCGCACCACGTCGGCGTGAGCCTCGCGCCGGTGCACAACATCAGCGGCACGCTGCAACAGGAAGATTCCTCGATCTTCGGACTGGTCGACTATCAGGATCGAGCCGATCTGACGCACTCGGGACGCGACTACGACTACAAGGTCCTCGGCCTGACGGTGCTGTTCCGCAACTCGACCATGACCAGCTTCTCCAGCCAGATCGAGCTGATGATCAACAAACTATTCGGAAGCATCACCTCGCGGCGTTCCGACGGAGGTCACGGCAACAACATCATTCTCGAGGGCTTCTATCAGTCTGCCGGCGGCATGCCGGCCTACCGCTTTCTGATGACGGAAACGAGCGTCTATGCCATTGGCGGCGGCACGCTCGACTCGATCGACATCACGCGCGCTCAGTTCGTGACGCTCTCGCCAACGAGCTCCGGGCAGCTCTTCGTGGAGACGCGTTTCATCCTCGACGGGCGTCTGCGATTCCGGAAGATCGACGACTTCGACGTCTTCTCGTTCGGCCCGTCCATCGCCCCGGACGGCGCCGTGATCAGCGACGGCTATCTCGTCTTTTCGAACCTGCTGATCGAGATGTCGTTCCCGCTCGCCAATCCGCCCGACATGACCTTCCGCTTCAATGCCGCGAGCATGGCCCTCGCTCCGACACAGAGCGTGGCGCGGGCCGGAAGCCTCTTCCGGCACTTCCCGCTGCAATTGACGGCGCTGATTCAGGCGCCGCCGGGGACGAAGCCGGGCGACTACGGCTTTGCAACGATGACGGTTCCGATGCGGCAGGCGGAGATGACCGATCCGTGGTTCGCGCTCAGCTTCGACCTGACCATCGGCACGCTCGGCGCGCTGCCCGGCGATCTCGGGCTCGTGGTCTCGCTCGGCGCGTGCTGGGCCGACAGCGCCAATTCGTTCCGCAATTACATCGGCCTCAAGCTCCCCGGATCGAGCGGCTCGCGGACCGCGATCTCGATCGAGGGAGTCGTGCAACTGACATTCCGGGCCATTGAATTCAGCGGCACGCCCTCCGCGCAGGGCATCGACTACATCCTCCGCTTTCGCGGCATCACGCTGCGGATCTTCACGTTGTCGTTTCCGCCGGGACAAATCGACCTGTATGTGTTCGGCAATCCGAGCGGCGGCGACAGCGAGAGCATCGGCTGGTATTTTGCGTATTCGAAAAAAGACGACAAGAAGAAGACGGGCGGCAGCGGCGTGGCGTCATTGCGCTCGTTACACACGCTGCCGGAACCGCGGCGAGTCACGGCGAAGAGGACGCCGCGCGCGCGCGTCCAGCGGAGCAAGAGCAACCAATGAGACCGGTCACCAAGGGCAATCCGCCGACTTATGCCTATGACACTCAGGCTGCAGAGCAAGCCGCTACGAAGACGTTCAACGCCAACTCCGCGACGGCCATCGTCTACAACGTGGCCGTCGGAGCGGTCGTCGGCCCCGCGATCACCTTCACCTACGAAGCGATCATGGACGAGCTGCTCGACAAGCAGGTCCTCGCCAACGCGTACCCGAATCCTTCCACTCCCCTCAATCGCGCGCGCTGTAAGAACAGAATGCGCGAGACGCTCACCGATGGGGACATCGTCGAGCAAGGATATCTGGCCGCTCGCCCCGATCTGGTGGCCATGCTCGGCGAATACTGTTCATTCTGCGAGTTGCCGATCGCGGGACACCTGCTGGCCATCGAGCACCGTGCACCGAAAGAGCTCTATCCCAATTACATGATCTGGTGGTGGAATTTCCTCTTGGCATGCCGCGACTGCAATTCAGCAAAAGGAACACTACCGCCGCGGGCCACGGCGACCGGTTGGAGTGGAGTCGTCGCTCCTACCGAACAGCAACTGATCAATGCCATCATCGCGCGCTATTACTGGCCCGATCGAGACGCGGACTCTTATCGCCGATTCCTCCCGTCCTACTACCGGAATACGGACGGCTTGGCGCCGGTACTGCTCACCTCCGCCGATGCGTCGGACCGCCAGAATCTGCGCCGGAGCAACACGGAAGACGAGGTCCGCGCCGACGTTTTCGACGCCGCGAACGGCGGCCTGAAACTGAATCGATATGTCGAAGTCCGAATTGCCTATAACGGCGGCGCAGCGGCGATCGGCGCCCGATCGCTCGCCCTGACTGGTCTCGATCAGAATGAGAACGCCCGCGTCGCCAAACGGACCCTGGCCTGGCTGGGCCTCTGCGGCCGACTCAATACGCTGTTCAACGCGATCGCCGCCCAGGCGAGTACGGCAAATGGCCGGATCGTATTCGACGCCCAATGGCCGCTGATCCTCGCCCTGGCCGTAGCGAGAGGCTTCTACAGCGTGTGGGTGGAGATCCTCACTGGATATCCATTTCCCGCCAACATGACCACGGGCGGTTTGCAGGCCGATCTCGGGGCGCAATTCGTCTATGACACGAACCCGGCCAACAACGTGCACGCGGACGAGGTATTTGCGGGCACAAATTACGCGCAGGTGCCCTGACGTGATCCAATTATGCGACCGCTGACGAAGCCCTATCCACCGACTCCGCCGCG
>JBDSFL010000552.1:0-3674 GCA_039919545.1 Thermoanaerobaculia bacterium
CTGCACGAGACCGAGCGCAACCGCGTGGTCTACACGGGTCCGCGATGACGCTGCGCGCCCTCATCTCGAACGACGACGGCATCCACAGCCGCGGCCTGGCGGCGCTCGAACGGGCCGCGCAGGATGCCGGTTTCGAGACATACGTCGTGGCTCCCGACCGCGAGCAGAGCGCTTCCTCGCACGCGCTGACCATGCACCGGCCTCTGCGCGTCACCAAGACGGGGGACCGGAGCTGGGTGGTGGACGGCACCCCCACCGACTGCGTGAACCTGGCGCTCGGCTCGATCCTGAAAGAAACGCCCCCCGACTTCGTTTTCTCCGGCATCAACGCGGGGCCGAACCTGGGCGACGACGTCACCTATTCGGGCACCGTCGCCTGTGCCCTCGAAGGCACCCTGCACGGCGTCCGCTCCATCGCCTTCTCGCTCGATTACCGTCGCGAGAAACCCGATGCCATCGCCGATTTCAACCCCGCCGGGCAGGTGGCGCGGCAGGTGATCCTCTACGCGATGGCGAATCCGTTTCCGGAGGGGACCCTCTGGAACGTGAACATCCCGCCCGGAATCCCGCTCGGTGTGCGGGCCACGCGAATGGGCCGCCGCCGGTACGGCGAGAGCGTGGTCGAGAAAGTCGACCCGCGCGGCCGGCCCTATTTCTGGATCGGCGGTATCCACCGCGACACCCAGGCCGACGGAACCGACCTGACCGCCATGTTCGAGCGCTACGTCTCGGTGACGCCTCTCCATCTCGATCTCACCGACTATCGCGCGCTCGCCGAGATGAAGGGCGTGAACACGATCGACACCGTCTCGCCCGAGCCGGCCACCACCGGATCGCATCAGACGTCGCGTTAACATCCTCTCGTGAGACCGGCCGATCCCGAGGTGGCGCGAGCCGCCAGAGCCGGAGCGGCGGCGCGGCGGCAGATGGTCGAGCGGCTCGAGGCGGCGGGTTTCCTCGGAGATGCGCGGGTCCGCGAAGCGGTGGGCTTCGTGCCGAGGCACCTGTTCGTCCCGCACGCCTACGCGGGCGAGGCGTACGGGGACCACGCGCTGCCGATCGGCTTCGGCCAGACGATCACGCAGGCGGCGAACGTGGCTCGCGCGGCCGAGCTGGCCGCGCTCGACGACACGTCGCGCGTGCTCGAGATCGGGACCGGCTCCGGCTACCAGGCCGCTGTCCTCGCGCGCCTGGCGCGTCACGTCTTCTCGCTGGAGCGGATCCCGGAGCTCGGCGCCAGCGCGCTGCGCATCCTGCAGGCGCTCGGCGTGGCGAATGTCTCCCTCAAGGTGTTCGACGGCAGCTATGGCTGGGCCGAGCACGCGCCGTACGATGCGATCGTGGTGGCGGCCGCGGCGCCCGAGGTTCCGGTTCCTCTGCTGAACCAGCTCAAGCCCACCGGGCGGCTCATCGTGCCCGTCGGTGACGCCCTCCGGCAGCGGCTGCTCGTCGTCAAGCGCCTGCCGAACGGCAGGACGCGCACCGAGGACGCGGGGGAAGTCGCTTACGTGCCGCTGGTGGGACGTTTCGGCTGGTCGGCCAAGAAGAGCGTGAGCCCATGAGCGGCTGGGATTCGGCGGCCCGCCTGTATGAGGTCTCCGGGCGCGTGCAGGGCGTCGGCTATCGCGCCTTCGCCACGCGCGTGGCGCGCGCGCTCGGTCTGCGCGGCGGGGCCGCGAATCTCCCCAACGGCCACGTGCGCCTCTGGGTGGAGGGGCCCGAGCATGCTCTCGAGCGCTTCGAGGCGGCCTTGCACGAGGGGCCTCGCTCAGCGCGCGTCGATGTGCTCGAGAAGAAAAGCATCGACCTTTCGCTGGTCACGCCGGACACCTACGACGTCGAGTTCTAGGAGCCTGTCGGAGTGATCTTGGGATTACTCGGACCGTCTCCTCGTCCAAACGGCTGTTAGGGCAGAATCCCGACAGATGACGGATCGTCGCATCCTGATCGTCGACGACGACGAGGACATCCTCCTGATCGTCCAGACCCTGCTCCGGAATGCGGGCTATACCGTCACGGCCGCACGGAATGGAAAAGAGGGCATCGATCTCGCCACCGCTCAACGGCCCGACCTCATCCTGCTCGACGTGATGATGCCGCAGCTCTCGGGATGGGAGGTCTGCGCCACGCTGAAGAACATTCCGGAGACCGCCGGCACCCCGATCGTGATGCTGACGGTGAAGTCCGAGATCAAGGACCTGATCACCGGGATGCAGGTCGGGGCGAACGACTACGTCACCAAGCCGTTCACGAAGAAGAAGCTGCTCGACACCATCGAGCGGCTCCTGGACGGGAAGGCCACGCAGCGGATCGACTTCCTGCCGAAGGAGTCCACCGACCTCCGCGCGCGAAATCTCCTGTTCGACTCCGTGACCAACCTTCCCACGATCCCCGTGATCGTCGACGCGCTGCGCGACAAGCTGATGGTGGACCAGGAAGTGGGCGTCCTCTTCGTCGACGTGGAGAAGTATTCGCACATCGAGGATTTCTACGGGTGGGAGGTCTTCGACGAGGTCCTGAAAGAAGCGTCCCGCGCGCTCAAGCGCCTCCTGGGAACCCTCTTCTCGACGGAAGACCTCATTTCCATCAACCGCCCGTCCGGCTCCGAGTTCTATATCTTTCTCACCCTCCCCTCGGGGAGCCCGAGCGACGAGACGATCGACCGCCTGCAGAAAAAGGCCAAGCAGCTCGAAGAGACGCTGCGGCAGCAGCTCTCGGACAAGTTCCAGAACCGCATCCACCGGCGGATCGGGCTCTACGTCGGCTACGCGCGCATCCGGTACAGCCCGCAGGTGCGCATGGAACGGCTGGTGTATCGCGCGCTGCGCGAGGCCATCGCGATCGCCTCCTCGAAAGAAGGGGAGCGCGCCGCGCTTTTGCGCGAGCAGTTCCGCGACATCATCGACCACCAGCAGATCGACACGCTCTATCAGCCCATCGTGGACCTCGAGACGGGGCGCACGTTCGCGTACGAGGCGCTCTCGCGCGGGCCCGCCGACTCGAGCTTCGAGAGCCCCGAGGTGCTGTTCGACTACGCCCTGAAGACCGACCAGGTGTGGAATCTCGAGCGCATCTGCATGGGCTACTCGGCCCGCCGCTTCGTGGGGAAGCGCGACGGCATGCTCTTCGTGAACGTGGAGACCGAGCTGATCCACGAGCTGAAGTCACGCGGGCACGACGTGCTCCAGCCGCTGCTGCAGATAAAGGACGGGGTGGTGCTCGAGATCACCGAGCGCGCCGCAATCCGCGACTACAACCTCTTCCGCGAGAGCGTCTCGGTGCTGCGCGGGCTCGGCTTCAAGATCGCCATCGACGATGCCGGGTCGGGCTATGCGTCGCTCCAGTCGATCGCCGAGCTGAAGCCGAACTTCCTCAAGATCTCGAATTACCTCGTGGCCGGCCTCCACGAGGATTCCATCAAGCGGGACGTCGTCGAGATGCTGGTGAAGCTCTCGATCCGCATCGACGCGCAGACGGTGGCCGAAGGGATCGAGACCCAGGAAGAGCTGGACGAGGTGAAGCGGCTCGGCGTCACGTACGGGCAGGGCTTCCTGCTCGGCCGCCCCGAGGCGATCGGAAAATAGCGGCGAGTCGAGCGCGGTGCGTGCCGTGTCTCAGCGCCGCACCGCGTGAACCGCTACAATCCGCGGCCCATCGTCCGGGGCCCGTAGCTC
>JBDSFL010000560.1:0-9301 GCA_039919545.1 Thermoanaerobaculia bacterium
GTCCGCGATCGCCTCCGGCTCCGGGCCCAGTGGCACCTGCGCGACTTCATCCGCATCGGCGCCACCGCGATGCAGGTCGAGAGCTTCAACCGCTGGCCCGAAGTCGGGTATTCGGGCCGCATGCGCCAGTACGCGGGCGACGTCGAGGTGACGCCGCTGAAAGACCTGCGCGTGAGATTCAACGGCTCGCGCTATCAGGCCGACTCCTCCGTCACGATCCGCCGGCCGCAGGACTTCGTTCTCGATACCTCCATTCACGCCGAGGACGGCCGCTCGTTCGAGGGCGGAATCAGCTGGACCCGCTCGCCGATCAGGATCGAAGCGAGCGCCGCGCGCTTCGCCAATTACGGCAGCTTCCCCTTCCGTCTCGATCGGGTCCGTCTGCGGGCCGACATGGCCGTGACGCCCAATGCCTCGATCATCGGCGAGTGGTCGCGGGACGAGTACACCGAGACGACGTTTCTCTACGGCGACTTCACCGCGAACCGGTACGGACTGGGGATTCGGCTGCACCCGTAGCTCCCGGCTCCAGTTCCATTCCGATCGTTCCGTTCCGATCGTCTTCGGGAGGCGGCTTCATGGGGAGCCGCCTCTCTTCACACCTGCGCGTTCGGCGGCTTCCGGTTCGCGTCGCGCACGATTCCGCAGTCGAGCGAGCCTGCATACAATCCGCGGATGAGCGCGCCCTACAAGCCCGTCCCTCTGATTTTCGAACGCCTACCGATCGTGGAAACCCGCCGCCGCGCGGTCGCGCTCTTGGAGAGCCTTCGAACCCGACGGAGCGTCCGGGAGTTTTCACCGGATCCGGTGCCAATCGACGTTCTCGAAACGATCGTGAAGACGGCTGCCGAGGCTCCATCCGGCGCCAACCTTCAGCCGTGGCGCTTCGTCGTCATCATCGACGCAGACACGAAGGAACAGATCCAGGAGGCGGCAGAGAAGGAGGAGCTCGAAAGCTACGAGCACCGGATGCCTCCCGCGTGGCTGGAGGCGCTCGCCCCGCTCGGCACGGGCTGGAGGAAACCGTTCCTCTCGATCGCACCTGCGCTCATCGTGGTCTTCAAGAAGGACTACGAGGTCGTGGACGGCGAGCGCCGGAACACGTACTACCCGAATGAATCCGTCGGCATTGCGTGCGGGTTCCTGATCGCGGCGATTCATCAGGCCGGCCTCGTCACCCTCACGCACACGCCGTCTCCGATGAATTTTCTTGCTCGAATCGTGGGCGCCGAACCAGGGGAGAAAGCCTACCTGCTGCTTCCGGTCGGGTATCCCGCACCCGGGGCCCACGTTCCCGACATCACGCGCAAGCCGATCCAGGATGTGCTCGCCTGGCGATAGCGCGCTGATCGTTCATCGTGGCTCGGTCGAAGAATCGCCGTCTTGCAACGGATCGGCCAGCCGTTGCCTGAGCGCTCCGAGAATGCCGACCGGGCCTCGACGATACGACTCGCGAATCGCCCAGCCCGGGAGCTTTCCGCCGAGCACGGCGAAATCGGAATAGACGACGCGAGTGGTGCCAGGGACATTCCCTGGGAAGAAGACGACACCGCCACGAACCTCCGTGACGCGAATGGAGTGGGCTTCAGGGGGTGGCAAACGAGCCGCCCCGGTCTCCCACCAGAGGATGAGGTTTCCGTCTCCGTCCTCCGTCAGGGCGGGAACGACCGCGTAGTCGCGGTCGGAGAACGGCCATGGAGCATCGAATCGAAGCCAGAAGGCGGGCGGCTCTCCGGCGAGCCGATTCGAGGAGCGGAGGCGTTTCACCCAGGCGCTCCACGAACCGACGTCGGCGAGCATCCTCGCAGCCTTCTCCGGTGTCGCAGGAAGCGTCGTCGTCGAACGCACGATCGTTTTGCCGTCCACGGATGCCGTCCGGATGTCGACGTCCTCCTTCTCGTGGAACCGCTGAAAGAGCGCGTCCGAGAGGTTGCTCGGATGGTCCGATGGAAGCGGTGTCACCGGCAGGCCGATGATCGCGGCCAGCGTGGCGGCTAAAATTCCGGAGCTCGCGGTCACGTCGGTCCGAACGCGGGGAGCTCGGTCTTCCCGGTGAGCGGGTTCCAGAGGACCTCACCCTTCTCCGTTCGTACGGCGACGGGCTTCGCGATGAAGTCGTTCCGGCGCGCGTTGTGCTCGCACATCGAGATCGGGCCCGCGTCCGTCATCACCATGAAGGAGCAGTTCTCGAGGCGCTCGGGAACGAGGGCGTCCGCGTCCATGAAGTTCTGAATGAAGAACGTGAGCTTGCCGGTGCGGCCTCGCGCCTTGAAGATCTCTCGGCGGAGGTCCCAGGCCTTTCGCGCGACGAACCACCCGCCGCGAAGGGCCCAGTAAGGACGACGCACGAGGGTCGCGGCAACTTTGCGCGCGGTGCCCCGGACGTCCCGGCGGTCGAATGGCACGTGCTTCATCTCCTCGAGGAAGCGTTCGTAGAGCTTCTGATCGGACAGCACATCGACAGCCGAGCCGCCCGCCGTGGCGAGCATCGTGGCGGCATGGCAATCGGGGTGGCCGAGGAGCGCTGCGTCCCAGGCCAGCGGCCCGATCCCCACGGCCCGGGTGATGTGCTCGCGAATGGCGGCGAGCGTGACATGCGACTCCTTGTGCCGCCACTCGCCGCGGCCCGTCGCCGCCTGCACCTGGAACGAGGCCATACCGACCACATCGCTTCGATCCAGGAAGAACCGTGTCAGCGCCGGAATCTCCTCGAGATTTCCGGCATGGACCGACGTGTTGAAGATGACGGCGAGGCCGAGGCCGCGAGCTCGATCGATATATTCGTCCCGGATGGGGTTCAATGATTCTTCGGTCGGGTAGCGGCGCCGTCTCTGCGTCGTGTCGACGTGAAATGCCACGTCCCAGAGCCCAGCCTCTTTCAGCTCCTGCAGGAGATCGCGCGTCGCCTTGATGCCGTTCGTGAAGAGCGAGGGCCGAAGCCCCCGCTCGGAGACGCGCCGGACGATCGCGACCAGCTCGTCGCGTTTCCGGAGTGTCGGATCTCCGCCCGTCACCTGGACGGAGACCCCGGGACCGTACTCCGCCCGGATCGCGTCGATCCGGCGGTGAAGGACGTCCATGGGAACGTCCTTCACGGACTCCGAAAGGTCAGACAGGTAGCAGAGCGTGCAGTCCAGGTTGCAGCGCTGAGTGATCTCGAGCGCGACGCAGCCGATGGACGAGCGGCGGCCGAGGACCTGGTTTGGCCGCCGAAAGCTTGGACCGAGGCGAGCCCAGGTCCGATCGAGCGCGGAGGTTCGCTCCTCGATTTCCGAATACGTCGGCAGAGTCATGCGCCACCCTTTCAACACGATGGCTCGATCCGTTGAGCGGTGTTTCCTCCCCCGTGCGGACCGCGTCCGTTCGAACGCATTTCCCTTCACGCAGGAAAGCTCCTGGCACCGATGCCTCAACCCGACGAGATCGTCTCGAGGGATCGTAACCCCTGACGGAACCATCGCCTCTTTGGTCACCCCTCCGCGCTCCGAAGAGGCTCTTCGCGGCCGCCCTTCGCCCGCCATGCGTGACGCCCCCAACCTCGCGACGAAGCTGGCGTACGAGCGCTACGTCTTCACCGAGCTCGTGGGCGACCCGCTGATGTCGTCAGCGCATGGAGGAGCTCACCCCGTTCGGAGGTTTCGCGCGCACTGATACATATGAGTTATTCGCTTCGAGCGAGGCCGGGGGGAAACTGCCGCAAGTGAAGCAAAGGAGGAGACCTCGATGAGATTCACGATTTCGCTGCTCGCGGCCGTGCTGCTGGTTGGTTGTGCCGAGAAGGAGGCGCCGGTTTCCGAGATGGCGCAACCTGTCTCGGCCGCGCGCTCGCACGTGCAGCCCGAGACCGCGACCCTGCACTCGGCGCCCGTCGCGAACGGCGGGGCAGCTGCGGCCGAAGTCGAGACCGGCACGATCACCGGCAAGGTTCTCGAGACGATGGACTCGGCCGGCTACACCTATCTGCGCTTGAAGACGGCGACCGGAGAGTCGTGGGCCGCCGTGCGCGAGGCCAAGGTGAGCGTCGGCCAGCAGGCGATCGTCATCAACGCGATGGAGATGCACGGATTCGAGAGCAAGACTCTGAACCGGAAATTCGATTCGATCTATTTCGGCAGCCTTCCGCTCGAGCGGGGCTCGGCGGCCGGTGCGGCCGCTCCGGCGGCCAAGCAGGAGATGAGAAGCCAGGCCATGGCCGCGCAGCACGCCGTCACGGCAAAAGGCCCGGCTGAAGCGGGAGACGTCAAGGTTCCGAAGGCGCAGGGCGCCGACGCGCACACGATCGCCGAGATCTACGCGAAGAAGACGCAGCTCAAGGACAAACCCGTGACCGTCCGAGGCAAGGTCGTGAAGTCGAACTCGGGGATCATGGGAAAAAACTGGATCCACATTCGCGACGGCTCGGGCTCGGCGGCGACGAAGGATGACGATCTCACCGTGACCATGAACGCGTCGGCCGCGCTGGGTGATGTCGTGGTCGTCCATGGCACCGTCCATGTCGACCGCGATTTCGGCGCGGGCTACGCATACGCCGTCATCGTCGAGGACGCCTCCATCACCAAATAGAACCTCGCGTCATTTGAGCGGTTTGCATCATGGCTGCGAGCAGGCCTGGGAAGAACAATTCACCCATGTACACGATCGTCCGTCGCGAGCAGTTCTCGGAGTCGACGTTTCTGTGGGATGTCCATGCTCCAGACGTGGCCAGCTCGGCCCAGCCGGGTCAGTTCGTCATGGTCCGCCTGCATGATGGGGGCGAGCGGATTCCGCTCACCATCGCGGATTTCGACCGCGAATGGGGAACGATCACGATGGTCGTGCAGGCGGTCGGCAAGACCACCAAGGAAATGCTGGTCGACTACAAGGAGGGCGACACGTTTCTCGACTTCGTCGGACCTCTCGGCGCCAAGAGCCACATCGGGAATCTCGGTCACGTCGTGCTGGTGGGCGGGGGCCTCGGGGTCGCGCCGATCTTTCCGCAGCTGCGCGCTTTCAAGGAGGCCGGGTGCCGCACCACCGCGATCATCGGTTTCCGCTCGAAGGAGCTCATCTTCTGGGAAGAGAAGTTCGGGAAGTGGTGCGACGAGCTGATCGTATGCACCGATGACGGCTCCTATGGGCGGCCCGGGTTCGTCACGAACGCGCTCGCGGACGTCGTCAAGAATGACCGGCCCGATCTCGTCGTGGCCATCGGCCCGCTCCCGATGATGCGCGCCTGCACGGAAGTGACGCGGCCTCACGGCGTGCACACCGTCGTCAGCCTGAACGCGATCATGCTCGACGGCACCGGCATGTGCGGCTCGTGCCGCGTGCGCGTGAACGGCGACGTCCGCTTCGCCTGCGTCGACGGTCCGGATTTCGACGCCCACATGGTCGACTTCACCGAGCTCGTGGCCCGTCAGGTGCGCTTCTCGAAGGAAGAGAAGGTGGCAACCGAGGACTACTCGAAGGTTTGCGGGCTCGAGAAGACGCTCTTCACGGACGAGAAGCGGAACTACAAGAAATTCAAGGAGCTGCCGCCGCACGCCACGGCGATGCCCGAGCGGCTGGCGGACGAGCGCTCGAAGAACTTCCTCGAGGTGAATCTCGGCTACAGGATGGCCGATGCGCTCCAGGAAGCCGAGCGGTGCATTCAATGTCTTCGCCCGAGCTGTATCGAGGGGTGCCCGGTCTCGATCGACATCCCGCGCTTCATCCGGCACCTGCTGGTGCGTGATTTGCCGGGTGCGCTCTCGGTCATCCAGGAGTCGAACCTGTTCCCGTCCATCTGCGGCCGGGTCTGCCCGCAGGAATCGCAGTGTGAGGCGCAGTGCATCCTGGTGAAGAAGATGGAGCCGGTCGCCATCGGGCGGCTGGAGCGCTTCGTGGGTGACCATGGCTCCCTACCGGAGAAGACCGACGGCTCGGCCGTCGCCGCGGAGTCCGCTCTGCCCGCTGTACGGATCGGCCGCGTCGCCGTCGTGGGGTCTGGCCCCGCGGGACTGGCCTGCGCCGGAGATCTCGCCCGCAAGGGCGTCGAGGTGACCGTCTTCGAGGCGCTGCACGTCATCGGCGGCGTTTTGCGATACGGCATCCCGGCGTTTCGCCTTCCCCGCGAGATCATCGACCGCGAGGTGGCGGCGCTCGCGAAGATGGGCGTGACGTTCCAGCTCAACAAGGTGATCGGGAAGACGTTCACGGTGAAAGACCTTCTCGGAAAGATGGGCTACGACGCCATCTTCGTCGGCACGGGCGCGGGCGCTCCCAGCTTCCTCGGCATCCCGGGTGAATTCGCCGGACAGGTCTACAGCGCGAACGAGTTCCTGACGCGCGTCAACCTGATGGGAGGCGACCGCTTCCCCTACGAAGACACGCCGGTCACCTTCGGCAAGCGGGTGGTCGTCATCGGCGCGGGCAACACCGCGATGGATTGCCTGCGTGTCGCCAAACGGCTGGGAGCCCTGGAGGTCCGCTGCGTCTATCGGCGCACCGAGGCCGAAGCTCCGGCGCGCATCGAGGAGCTTCGTCACGCCAAGGAAGAAGGCATCACGTTCCACTGGCTCAGGGGGCCGATCGAGATCCGCACCGGTGAGTCGGGATCGGTCGAATCGCTCGCCTGCCAGGTGATGGAGCTGGGCGAGCCGGACAAATCGGGCAGGCGCCGTCCCGTGCCGGTGGCCGGGGTGACGGAAACGTTCGAGTGCGACACCGTCATCTACGCGCTCGGGACTCAGGCCAACCCCATCATCGCGCGATCGACGCCCGGTCTCGACACGCGTGGCGAGGGATACATCAACGTGGATGCGCGGACGCAGGCCGCGAACCTTCCGGGTGTCTTCGCCGGCGGCGACATCGTCACCGGAGCGGCGACCGTGATCCTCGCGCTCGGAGCCGGCCGCAGAGCCGCCCGTGCGATCGAGACCTATCTGAAGACACGCGAATGGCCTCCGCAGGTCGTGGATGCTCTCCCGGCCGCGGCCTCCGCCCGGCTCGAGCCCCAGGTGCCTGGCTGCCCGCGGTGCGGTGTGCCGCTGGCCGAGGGCGAGGAAGAGACGATCTGCTGCGCCGGACGGCAGCTCATCTGGACCTGCACCTCCTGCTGGGATGTCTCCGAAGGGTTCGCGTTTCCGTTCGGGCTCTGTCCGCTGTGCGGCGGCACGCTTCGCCTCGGGCACGATTCCGTCGGCGACGGGGACGAGGCGATCAAGGCGGTGCGCGAGGCGTACGAGATCGAGCTCGGCGGCGTCGCCTTCTACGAGAGGGGGATGCGGGACGCGAGAAATCCCGAGGTCGCGGAGCTCTTCGGCCGGCTCGGCGCCATGGAGCGCGAGCACATGCGGACGCTTTCCCGTCGATACCACATCGACGAGCCCGACGCCGACGTCCCGTACGTGTCGCCGGCCCGGATCGCCATCTACACCGGCCTCGAGGGACGGCTCGAGACACCCGCCGATCTCTTGCGACTCGCCGTCCACCTCGAGAACCGCGCGCGGCATTTTTTCCTGGAGACCGGACGAAAATTCGATCCGTCCTCTCTCGAGTGGCGCCTGTATCGGGAGCTCGAGGCCGAAGAGCGCGAGCATGCCGAGATGCTGGCCACGGCACTCCAGAACCTCGAGGCCGAACGGCCGATCTTCGTCTGAACGAGATCAGGAATCGCCTTCGCCTGAGGCAGGTGGCCTATTCAATTCCGGCGATCCGGAAGTCACCGTGTGTGAGGAATTGACCTTCTCTCCCCAGGAGGATCGCAATGGAAATATACGACGTGAGCGTGAACGAGCGGGGCGACGCGCGCCTTGCCTGCGGCCTGCGCGGGGCACGCCTGCTCGAAAACCCGATGTACACCAAGGGAACGGCGTTCACCTGGGCCGAGCGAAGAGCCTTCGGGCTCGATGGGCTTCTGCCCGGCGCCGTCTCGACGATGGAGGAGCAGAAGCGCCGGGTGTACGCCAACATCGCCCGGAAGGACGACCCGCTCGAAAAGTTCATCGGTCTGGCGTCGCTGCAGGATCGGAACGAGCACCTCTTCTACCGGCTGCTCGTCGATCACGTCGAGGAGTTCCTGCCCATCGTCTACACGCCCGTCGTCGGGCGCGCCTGTCAGGAATTCAGCCACATCTTCCGGCGGGCCCGCGGCCTGTGGATCACTCCTGAGCACAAGGGCCGCATCGACGGGCTCCTCGGAAACGCACCGTTCGAAGACGTGCGGCTCATCGTCGTCACGGACAACGAGCGAATCCTCGGCTTGGGCGATCAGGGCGCCGGGGGCATGGGCATTTCGATCGGAAAGCTCGCTCTCTACACGGCGGCGGCCGGCATTCACCCGGCCAAGACGCTTCCCATCAGCCTCGACGTCGGAACGGACAACAAGGCCCTGCTCGCGGATCCTCTCTATCTCGGCTGGCGCGTGCCGCGCCTGCGCGGCCCCGAATACGACGCGCTCGTCGACGAGTTCGTGACCGCGGTGAAGCGCCGGTTTCCGAAGGCGCTGCTCCAGTGGGAAGACTTCAAGAAGGTCAACGCGTTCCGCCTTCTCGATCGCTATCGGCACGTCATCACCTCGTTCAACGACGACATCCAGGGCACGGCCGCCGTCGCGGTGGCGGGACTCATTGCGGGCGTCCGGGTCACCGGGCTCCCGATGAAGGAGCAGCGCGTCGTGCTTCTCGGCGCCGGAGCGGCGGGAATCGGCATCGCGCGGCTGTTGCGCGAGACGTTCCGCCGCGCGGGCCTCTCGGGTGATGCGCTGACGATGGCCACCGCGAGCATCGACAGCAAGGGCTTCGTCGTGGACGACGAGCCGATCGCCGACGAGCACAAGCGCGAATTCGCCTGGCCCGCCGCGCTCGCCGAGAAGATCGGCCTCGGAAAGGGAAAGCCGCGGGACCTGCTGGCCGTCGTGAGGGCCGTGAAACCGACCATGCTGATCGGCACATCGGGTGAGCCCGGCACGTTCACCGAGGACGTGATCCGCGAGATGGCCAAGCACGCCAAGCGTCCGATCGTCTTCCCGATGTCGAACCCGACGAGCATGAGCGAGGCCAAACCCGCAGACATCATCGCGTGGACCGAAGGACAGGCCCTCATCGCGACGGGAAGCCCGTTCGAGCCGGTTCCGTGGGCCGGCGGCCGGATCACGATCGGCCAGGGCAACAACGCGTTCGTCTTTCCGGGCGTCGGTCTCGGCGTCCTGCTTTCCGAGGCGACCGAGGTGACGGACGGAATGTTCGCCGTCGCCTCCCAGATTCTGGCCGAGTGCGTCGGTCCCGACGACCTGGCGTCGGGGAGCCTCTTCCCGCGCGTTGCCGCCATCCGCCACGTGAGC
>JBDSFL010000597.1:0-3588 GCA_039919545.1 Thermoanaerobaculia bacterium
GTCCGCGAGCTTGTATTCGTGCGTGCGCATCTTCAGTCCGAAACTGTGGGTCTTTCCCACCTTTCCATCGCCCAAAGTCTCGGTGCTCTCGGTGCGCGCGAGGACCCGGCCCTTCGAGGTCACAGAGACGGTGTAGCGGCACTTCCAGTCGCGCGAGTCGCGGTTCGTGTAGCGGAACTCGATCCGGCACGTGTGCGTGTCGTCGAGGTTGCGCTCCCCTTTTCGGAAGTCCCCGGGGTCGGGCCAGCGGCCGATGTAAAGCGATTCGATCCCCACCGGGCCCGTCTTCACGCCCACCCGGTGCTCGCGGGGCGCGAAGGAGAAGCCGCGGTCGAATTTGCGGGACTCTCCCCCCGCGGTTGGGAGCGCAAGCGCCACGAGCACGAGGGCTCCAAGAATGGAAATCCGCTTCACGGTCAGCCTCCTCCAGAGTGGATTTCGCGATTCTACCGTAGGATAAAAGCTGATCGGTGTTTGCCGAGAGGAGCCCTCTTACAGCATGAATCCGAGATCCGGCTTCGCGAAGCGGCCGCGTCGAAATGGCGGTCAGGTCTGAGATCTACGATCTACGTTCCGAGTCAACGGCCACCAAGGTGCGCGTTCCTCACGGCGACGATCCGACGAAAGAGTCACGACCAAAGGACCAAAGGGTCAAGGATCAAAGGGTCAGGTCCGGATCAAAGGGTCAGGTCCGTGATCTACTATATACGTCAGGGTCGCAAGGTTCATTGCCGAATCAGACTGGGATCACCAACAGGTGACCGCTCGGGGCGGCTCCCGCCACGGCGACTCGTGAGATGCGCCGATCGAAGGTGACGAGCCGGCCATTTCGGTGTCGCGCCAGTCCGAAAAGGTAGACGTCCGTGACCTGACCGTGCGCGACAGACGCCTGCAGCGTGAAGCTCTGCTCGTCCCGTATCGAGATCTCGTCCGGCCAGAAGACGTGCTCCCCGCTCGAGCAAAGTGAGCGCAACCGACGGCGGGCGCCGCCCACCGTCTCGTGGACCCCCGTGTACGCCGAGTTGGAGAGGTTGCGGATCAGCCCGTTCTCGGTGATCGGGCACGTGGCCCACCCATCGCTTCTGTTCTTGCCGAACCACGCGTGAGCCGGTTCGTGATGGACGTGATCGGGGCCGAAGAGGGCGACGAGGACGTTGACGTCGAGGAGCGAGACGAGCGTCTCGGCTCGTCACGGAGCCGGTTGATCAGCTCCATCGTCGGCCTGGGCTTTCCCATCCCGCGCCGGGGCATCAACGGCACGCCGTTGCGGACCGGAGCTCTCTTGCGCTCGAGCGACTGGCGGGCCAGGTCCGAGATCACACGCCCGGCGTTCGTGCCGCGATTCGCTGCGATCTCCTTGGCCGCCCACAAGACGTCGTCATCGAGATCAAGAGAGGTCCTCATGGGGACATCAACACGCATCAGGGGTCAACAGCCACCAAGGACGCGCGTTTCTGATCGTATATAGCAGATCGCGGACCTGACCCCGTTCGTGATGACCCCGTTCGTGACCGATCGGCAACGGATCCTGTCCGGACCCGGCCGGATCCGAGCCGTGCCCTCGCGGATATTGCGAGGGCACGGTAAGACTTCGCCTCAGGCGAAAGGATTCTCGTCGGCGCTCGGGCCGTAGATGGACGGGACCTGCACTCCCAGCTCTCGCAGATAAACGCTGAGCTGTCCGCGATGATGGTAGACGTGATTCAGAACGATGCCTCGGATCACGCCGATCTTCGGCGCCGTGAATCGCGGCGTTCCACCCACGAGGAGAGACCACTCCGACATCAGGTCGGCATCGGTCATCTTCGAGAGCATCTCCCGCGCCTCCTTCGTGCTTTCGTCGAAGAGGGCGACGATCTCTTCCGTTTTCGCGGGCACGGAATCCTCGTGCGGCACCATTTCGAAGGTCGGAGACTGGAGCGCGGCCGAGACGTTCTTCTGCGCGGTGGCGATGTGCACGCCGAGCTCGCCCAGCGAGCGGGCCCTGGCATGAGGCTTCCAGCCGAGCTTGTCGCTGGGCATCCGTTCCAGAACTCGACGCGTCGTCGCGGCTTCCTGGTCGAGCTCCATCAGCAGCGGTTGAATGAGTGTCATGGTGTTCTCTCCTTCTGGGCGCTTCGTTTCGAAGCGTGAGTGATTGGATCGGGGGTATCAGCGGGACAGGGAGGCAGCGAGCTTCTCGAGAATTCCCGTCCAGCCGGACTCATGGGAGTCGCGCTCGCGACGCGTCGGCAGGAGCACATGAGTCAGGACGAGCTCGGTTCCGTCAGGCACTTCTTTCAGATCGATGGTGACGATGGTGTCGCGGACGTCGAACGCGGACTCGAAGCTCCAGGTGAAGGAGATTCGCGCGTCGGGCACGATCTCGCGATACTCACCGGTGACGAAGATCAGCTCGCCGTCGGGGAGCGGGCGCATGCCGAATCGATAGCGCCCTCCCACTCGAAAGTCGATCGCCGCGCTGGGGGCGTCCATGCCAGGCGGAGCGAACCAGCGCATGAGATCGATCGGATCGCTCCACGCGCGGAAGAGGCGCGAGGGCGGAACGGGAAACGTCCGACGCACGCTGAGCATGGCGTCGGGGCCGTGAGCATTCTGGTTTCGTACGGAATCGGGCATGACTCTCCTTCAGCGATCCGAGTTCGGGTTGTTCAGGTATCGGGCCAGCGCATCGAGCTGGTTCTCCCAGTAGGAACGGGTGGACGTGAGCCAGACCGAGGCGTCTTCGAGCCGCCTCGGCTTCAGACGGCACATGCGCACGCGTCCCTGCTTCTCGCGCGAGATGAGTCCGGCCCCTTCGAGCACGCGCAGATGCTTCGAGATCGCGGGACCGGACATCGCATATGGCTCGCCGAGCTCGCCCACCGCCAGCTCACCCTTTCGGGCCAGCTGCGCGAGCATGCCTCGCCTCGTGGCGTCGGATAGCGCGGCGAAAACCAGGTCGAGCTGTTCGGAACGATGTATAACCACTCGGTTAAGTATTGGTTCCCGCGGCCGGCTTGTCAAGGGTCGGGAAAGTGCCCGCGATACGGCCAGGGTGGCCGGATCTAGAATGGATCATGCGACTCGCACTCGTCGTTGTCCTGGCCACCCAGGCGTCGACCTTGCCCCCGGAGCTCCTGGGCTACAAGCAGTGGGCGGCTGCGACGAAAGAGCCTCACCCGATTCCCATGCAGCTCTGGACTCAATGCTCACTTCCGACGCATGAGCAAGAATCAAGTGCCATCCAGGAGCATGGTCCGCATGCGAAGCGCTACGTTCGTGTCTTCGGAAACGGCATCGCGTCCCACGAGCTGATCGCCAAGGGCACGCCTCACTTTCCCGTGGGGTCGATCATCGTGAAGGAAAAGCTCCTGTCCTCGAGCGAACGAAAGCCAGAGGCCATCGCGGCGATGATCAAGCGCGAAGCAGGGTTCAACAAAGCGACCGGAGACTGGGATTTCATGTTCATTCGCGACGGCAAGGTCGCGGTCGAAACCAGTTCCTGCGCCAAATGCCACGAATCCCGAGCGGATCAGGACTACGTTTTTCGCAGCTATCTTCCCTAGGAGGCTGGTGTCAAACGGCGTGGGCCGCGTTCCGAGCGCC
>JBDSFL010000609.1:0-4775 GCA_039919545.1 Thermoanaerobaculia bacterium
TCACGGCCGAGGACGGAAGCGCGTACAGGTTCTATTACGAGCCCGACTGCTGCGCCAGTTGCGATATCGAGGACATTGCCGGAGACCTCGGCGACCTCCTCGGTTCACCGATTCTGTTCGCCTACGAATCGAGCAGCGATCCGGAGCCCACCGAGGGCCATCATCCGCGCGACTCGTATACGTGGACGTTCTACCGCTTCGGCACGATCAATGGAACCGTCGTCGTGCGCTGGCTCGGTGAGTCGAACGGGGGCTACAGCGAGAGCGTCTCGTTCGAGAAGATCCCAGCGAGCGCCGAGCGATGAACGCCGCGATCCTCGAAGCGACCCTCCGGGAAATCGAAGACCTGACGACTCTCGATTTCGACCGAAACGACCACGACACCGATTGCCCCTCCCGTGAGGAGCGAGACGGCGACTTCCGGAAGTGCGTTGACGCCGACACGGGCGACGGCACCCAGGAGCAGAACGACGCCACGGTCATGGAGCGTTGCACCTGCACCCTCGGAAAGCTCTGGAGCGTGAACATCACGGCGCGGGTCGCGCTGGAGCGGGCGCGATGAGCGAGCGCTTCACGCCCGAGGAGCTGGAGCGGTGGAAGAGGCTGGACGCGGAGGCTACGGCGGGGCCGTGGCGCTGGGAGTTGAACCTGAAGAGCAGGAACGTCCGGCTCTGCGGCGGTAGGCCCAGGTTTGACCTGACCGTGATGGACTTCGAGCGCTACGGGTTTCACGGCGCGGCTCCGCGATTCCTTGAGCGGATGGCCAGCTCAACCATGATGCTGCTCCATCGCTGTGAGCGGTGGGCCAAGGTCGTCGTCGGCCGCGAGCACCACAGCGATTGGTTTCAGGCCATCGACCATCCCGACGCGAACTTCATGGCCGAGGCCCGCCTCGCCCTCCCGTGCCTCATCGCCGCGTTGGAGGAGAGCGAGGCGGAAAAAGCCCTCATGCGCAAGCACACCGACAGGCTCGAAGTGGAGGCGATCGAACGCTATGAAGCCGACGAGCTGGTGCGACTCGCGAAGGCGGTGCCCTCATGAAGCTCTCGGAAGCCATGCGGAAGGGGATCGCCGTGACCCTGCCAGGTGAACACGTCTACATCGACGACACGGACGAGGGCCTGCGCGCGGATGCCCTCGGCGCTGCCCTGATCGGCGCGCACGGTGTCGAGTCCGCGAAGAGGACCGCACGGACCTGGTTCTGCGCGGTTCGGCTTGTGGAGGCATTCCCGGCGCTGGGCGAGCGGGCGAGTAAGAACGTGCCGGGCGGGACCTTCGGGAACCTCTGCGACCTCTCCGTGGGGATCGTGGCCGCAAACGACACCACGCGCATGACCCGCGAACAAATCGCCGACCGCCTCGCAGCGGCCGGTCTGTGAAAGGAAGAGACCATGTCCCGCGAAGCCCAATCCATCAAGAGGTACGGAGTCGCATATGTGGCTCCGCTTCCCGATGTTCCGAATCACTACGGAGGTATCCACGAAAGGGCGACGCCCGGAATCTCGATGCGGCAATGGTTCGCCGGCCAGGCACTCGCTGGCTTCGCCGCTCGTGAATACGAGCAGAGTCCGGAAGACCTCGCCCGAAAGGCATGGGCGGCGGCCAACGCGATGCTCGATTGCGAGCCCAGGCCGTGAGCGCGTTCGTTCACCTCCTCTCGCGCCTCTTCACGGTCGAGGAGATCAACGGGGGGAATCTCTGCCCGACGTACATGTACCGCTGGCGGCTCATCTCCACGCGCTGGTTCAAGGCGTACCTTCATCGTTTCGTCGAAGACGATTGGTCTCTCGATCTCCACGACCATCCGAAGCGGTTCGTCACGATCGGACTTCGCGGTTCCTACATTGAGCAGCGCACCCCGAGATTGGCCGCAACGGGCTACACGCGAGAGGAGATCTATCGCGCGCCCTGGTTCCGCAGCTTTCCGGCGACTCACATCCACCGTCTGCGCCTGCCGCGCGACGCGCAAGGGCGCCCGATCGAATGCTGGACGGTGGCGATCGTCGGCCGCCCTGTCCGCCCCTGGGGCTTCTGGCACATGGGCCGGTTCATCCCGTGGCGTCGCTATGTCCACAGCGAGATCGCGGGCGAGCGGAAGGCCTGCGCGTGAAGAACGACGCCTACTTCGACCCCACCGGACGCTATCGGTACACCCTCGATCGGACCTGGGGCGACGGGGGATCCCGCGTGCTCTGGGTCATGTTGAACCCGTCAACCGCGGACGCAGAGCAGAACGATCCGACGATCCGGCGGTGCATCTCGTTCTCGAAGCGCTGGGGCTACGACGGCCTCACGGTCGTCAACCTGTTCGCGTTCCGCTCCACCGATCCGGGGCGGCTCGCGGCCGAGGAGGAGCCGATCGGCGAGCGAAACGACATGCACATTCAGCTCGCGGCTATTTCGTGTGAGCGGACGATCGCGGCTTGGGGCGCGCATCCGTTTGCGAAGGTGCGCGCGCGCGATGTCCGCGGCTGGCTTGGGAGCGCCTACTGCCTCGGCCTGACGGCCGGCGGCGCGCCGAAGCATCCCCTCTACGTGCCGGGTGACACGCTGCCGATCGCTTTCCCTCTGCCGATGGATCAGGTGGCGGCATGAGCACGATCGTGACCGCGAAGCGAGCCGTGCCGTGTGACTGCGCGTGCGGAAAGACGATGGTTCGTTTCTTGTCGGACGTGAAAACGAGGAACTTCTTCACCTACGCCCATCGCGTGGTGTGGATGCGCGCGAACCGGATTCACCCGACGCGCGAGGGATGGGCGAAGGGAAAGCTCGTCGGCCGGACGCTCGCCACGACGACGGGCGAGGCATCGGCTCCTGTCTGGATACCGACACACGATTTCGAGAACGTCCCGCTGGGGTCTCTGTGAGCGCGGAACTCGGCCCGCTCTCGCCACTCAACTGGAAGAGTAGCTCTCTCGCCCTACGCTGGACGTGCTGGCTCCGCATCAAGGGCGGCGCGGCCTGCGCCACACCTGACGACGAGTCGCCGGAGTACGGAGGCGGAGACCTTGGCCTCTGCGCCTGGTGCACCGAAGGGGACCGGCATACGGTCGCGCTTCACGAGCGCACGTTGGCGGAAAGCGCGATGCCATCCTGGGAACTCGCCGAGCTTCGGCGCGCTCGGGTAGAGCGGGGGCACGCGTGAGCCTCACCATCCCCGAATTCCTGGAGCGCGTCGAACACGCCGACATCAAGGAGCTAACCCGCCTCTGGGCCGGGCGCGAGGCGCTCACCGCACGGGAGGTGGCCGAGCTGCCCGTGATGGCGTTCGAGGTCATCGACCTTCTCTGGTGCATGGCCACGGAGGCGCAGCGGCGACCGCTCCTGGCGAGGCTCGAAGAGGACCGCGCCGCACGGAATGCGCCGCGATGGAGCGAGGAGGCTCCCATCACGGCAGAGGAGCGCGCGACCTACATCGAGCGGCTCGTGGGCGTCATCGAAGCGGCGGACGCCGCGGAGGTGTCCTGTGGGTGAGCGCACCGGCATTGCCTGGACCGATCACACTTTCAACCCGTGGCGCGGCTGCGAAAAGGTGTCGCCGGGCTGCGCGAACTGTTACGCCGCGACGCTCTCGAAGCGAAACCCGGCCGTACTCGGCGAATGGGGGAAAGGCTCCGCGCGTGTTATGGCGGCTGAGTCCTATTGGCGCCTGCCCGTAAAGTGGAACCTCGACGCCCAGAAGACTGGAATTCGTCGTCGCGTGTTCTGCGCTTCCCTCGCTGACGTGTTCGAGGTCAGGCCGGACCTCGAGGCCCCGAGAGCGCGTCTCTTTCGGATCATCGAAGAGACGCCGTGGCTCGATTGGCAGCTCCTCACGAAGAGGCCGGAGTCGGCGCGCTGGCTTGCGCTGAAAGCGGGGTGGGGCGCATGGCCGTCAAACGCATGGGCCGGCGTCACTGCCGAGGATCAGCAACGCGCGGACGAGCGCATTCCGGAGCTCCTGAAAATCCAGGCCGACACGCGCTTCGTCAGCTACGAGCCTGCGATTGGTCCGGTGGACTTTCGAAGATGGCTCGTCGGAATAGACTGGATCATCTTCGGTGGCGAAAGCGGAAACGGCGCGCGTCAATGCGACGCCGAATGGGCGCGCTCGACGCGGAAACAGTGCGCGGCAATCGGCATCCCGTTCTTTATGAAACAGCTTGGCGCGGTCGCGATGGATCTTGCGTTCACACCCGGCCGCATCCATCTGGTGGATCGCGCTGGCTCTGATCCTTCCGAGTGGCCGCCATTCTTGCGCGTGCAGGAGTTTCCCTGGTGAGCGGGCTCATCGTCGATCTATTCGCGGGCGGAGGAGGCGCGTCAACCGGAATCGAGGCCGCGCTCGGGCGCGACGTTGACCTCGCCGTGAATCACGACGCGATCGCCCTGGCCGTCCACGCCGCAAATCACCCGCGCACCAGGCATCTGGTCACCGACGTGTGGGACGTGGACCCGGTCCAGGCGACCGCCGGAGCGCCCGTGGATCTCCTTTGGGCCTCGCCAGACTGCACCCATTTCTCCTCAGCGAAAGGCGACGTGCCGCGCTCGCAAGGCATCCGGCATCTCGCCTGGGTCGTCGAGAAATGGGCGGTCGCCACGCGGCCTCGATTCATCATGATTGAGAACGTGCGCGAGTTCCTGGGCTGGGGACCGCTCGGCGAAGACGGCCGACCAGACAAGGCGCGCAAGGGCGTGACGTTCATTCAGTGGGTCCAGGCGCTGGAGCGGATCGGCTACCGGGTCCAGTGGAAGGTTCTCGACGCCTCGCTATTCGGAGCCCCGACACGCCGGCT
>JBDSFL010000006.1:0-2813 GCA_039919545.1 Thermoanaerobaculia bacterium
ATCGCCAGGGCCGGGAAACGTGGTGACGATCGAGATCGAGAGTGAGAACGTGACGGAGATGTTCGTGGGGTTCGGGGAGAAGGGGCTCTCGTCCGAAGCGGTCGCCGAGAAAGCGGCCCGCGAGGCCTTGCAATACCTGGCCGCTGGAGTGCCGGTGGGCGAGCACCTCGCGGATCAGCTGATGCTGCCGATGGCGATGGCGGGAGCCGGATCGTTCCTCACACTGCCGCTGTCCCGACATGCGACGACGAACGCGGAGGTCATCCAGAGATTCCTGCCGGTATCGATTTCCGCCGTGCGCGAGGAGGGTGTGTGTCGTGTCGAAGTGAGATCGTCATGATGCCGTTGAATCCGCCCCCGTGAGGTGTGTCTACAGGCGCCAGTCTTCGTGAATCTCCACCGAGGGCCGCCAGCTCTGGAGCACCCGCATGTAGTTCGCTCGCTCGAAGGCGCTCGGGTCGGGACAGGTCGCGAGGCTCATGCTCCCGCGCATCTGGGTCAGGGACTCGTAGTCGTTCATCACCATGAACGCGTCCAGCCCCTCGCGCAGCGCGCGCAGGTGCTCGGGTCCGTTCAGCAGGAGCGACGACACCACCTGCACGACGTCGGCGCCTGCCATCAGGCCTTTCACCACGTCGAGCGACGTGTGCGCTCCGCCGGAGAGGGCGAGCGAGGCCTGGAGACGGCCCGAGAGGATGGCGAGCCAGCGGATGCGGAGGAGAAGCTCGGACGAATCGGAGAGCTTCAGGCTCGGCACCACCGAGAGCTGCTCCACGTCGAGGTCGGGCTGATAGAACCGGTTGAACAGCACGAGGCCGTCGACCGATAGCTCGTCGAGCTGGCGGGCGACGTGCGCGAGCGAGGTGTAAAAGGGCGAGAGCTTCACCGCGACGGGTATCGAGATGGAGCTCTTCAACGATCGGACGATCGCGAGCATCTCTCGTTCCACCGCCTCGCCGGAACGCCAGAGGCTGGTCGCCAGCTGATACGTGTTGAGCTCGAGCGCGTCGGCTCCCGCGTCCTCGATGAGATGGGCGTATTCGGTCCAGCCCGAGTTCGTCGTTCCGTTCAGCGAAGCGATCACCGGGACGGAGACGGCGGCCTTGATCCGACGGACCTGCTCGAGGTACTGGTCGGGGCCGAGCGCGAACTCTTCCGATGACGGGAAGTAGGACGTGGCCTCGGGTCCCGACTCGGCGTGGATCTCGAACGCGCGCAGGGTGCTGAGCCCCTCTCGCTCGATCTGCTCCTCGAAGAGGGAGTGCATCACGATCGCGGGCGCGCCCGCGTCTTCGAGGCGTCGCACCATGTCGAGGTCGTCGACGAGCGGCGAGGCGCCCGGGAGGATCGGGCTCGAGAGCGGAAGGCCGAGGTAGGTCGTTCGGAGATCCATGTTTTCTCCTGATCACTCGCCCGGGGCGGGAGCCGGGTTCTGGAGGCTCGGAAGGTGAAGGGATGGGGCGGACGGATCCACGGCCCTCTTCGCCAGCCGGTCGTACATCTGCAGGCGGTCCGCGGCGGTTGCCTGGGCGGAGCTCACGAGCGTCTTGAATCGCTCGGGGTCGCGCTGCTCGACGACCCGGAACCTCGCCTCGTTGCGCATGAAGTCGCCAACGCTGCCCTTCACCGCTCCCGAGTCGAGCGTCAGGGGGCTCTCGCCGTTCGCGGTCTTTCTCGGGTCGAAGCGGTAGAGCGGCCAGTACCCCGTCTGCACCGCGAGCTGCTGCTGCTCGAGCTGCTGGGCCATGTCGTATCCGTGCGCGATGCAAGGGCTGTAGGCGATCACGAGCGAGGCGCCGTCGAATGACTCGGCCTCCTGAAGAGCCTTGACCGTCTGCACGTCCTTGTTGCCGGCGCCGAATGCGATGCGCGCGACGTAGACGTTGCCGTAGGCCATGGCCATCATGCCGAGGTCCTTCTTGGCCGTCGTCTTTCCCGCCGTCGCGAACTTCGCGGCCGCGCCGATCGGAGTGGCCTTGCTCTGCTGGCCGCCGGTGTTGGAGTAGACCTCGGTGTCGAGCACGAGGACGTTCACGTTGCGGCCGAGGGACAGGACGTGGTCGAGCCCGCCGTAGCCGATGTCGTAGGCCCAGCCGTCGCCGCCGAACACCCAGACGCTCTTCTTGACGAGAGAGTCGGCATCGCGCTCCAGCCGTCGCGCGACCTCCAGCTCGATGGGGGCGAGCCGCTTCTTCAGCTCGGCGACGCGGGCGCGCTGCTCGGCGATCTGGCCTTCGGTCGTCTGCTCCGCGTGCAGGAGCGCTTCCACGAGGACCTCGCCGACGAGGGTCGACATTCCCCGGAGAAGGCGCTCGGCCGCGTCGCGACGGGCGTCGACCGCGAGGCGGAAACCGAGACCGAACTCGGCGTTGTCCTCGAACAGCGAGTTCGCCCATGCCGGTCCGCGGCCGTCGGGCCCGGGCGCCCAGGGCGTGGTGGGCAGGTTGCCGCCGTAGATCGACGAACAGCCGGTGGCGTTGGCAATTTGCAGGCGGTCGCCGAAGAGCTGCGAGAGCAGCTTCAGGTACGGTGTCTCGCCGCAGCCGGCGCAGGCGCCGGAGAACTCGAACAGCGGCTGCATGAACTGCACGCCGCGAACATTCGCGAAGTTGATGCGCGTGCGGTCAGCCCACGGCAGCTTCTCGAAGAACGCGATGCTCGCGACCTCGGCGTCGAGGTGCTCGAGCCGCGGCTTCATGTTGATGGCCTTGATCTTCGGGTCGTCCGGACTGTGCGCGGGACAGTTCTCGACGCACACACCACAGCCCGTGCAATCCTCGACGTACACCTGCAGCGTGTAGCGCGAATCGGGA
>JBDSFL010000013.1:0-7681 GCA_039919545.1 Thermoanaerobaculia bacterium
TCTTCTTCGGCGTCTTCTCCGGCGTCTATCCCGCCTGGAAGATGTCCCGCCTCGACCCGGTCGAAGCCCTCAAAGGAGGCGCGCGATGATCCGCCATCTCTTCCGTCTCGTCTGGAACCGCAAGCGCGCAAACGCGCTCGTCGTGCTCGAGATCTTCTTCTCGTTTCTCGTGGTCTTCGGCGTGCTGCTGCTCGGCGTTTCCACGGTGCACAACCTCTCTCGGCCCGTGGGCTTCTCCTCCACGAACGTGTGGAACGTCGAGTTCGGAATCCAAGAGGGCAGCGACAGCAGCGCCCAGTCCCAGGAGATGGCGGCCCGGCTGATCCAGGTCGTGAAGGGCCTCGACCCCGTGGAATCGGTTGCCGCGACGATGATCGTTCCGTATGCGATGTCGTCGATGAACGACCAGGCGACCGTGAATGGACGCAGGGTTTCGTTCGATTTCAGCAACGTGACCGACGACTTCGGAACCGTCCTGAAGCTCGATCTCGTGGCGGGACGCTGGTTCGGCAAGGAGGATGACGGTGCCAAGGATCGGCCGGTCATCGTCTCGCGAGACTTCGCCCGCGAGATGTTCGGCAGCGGTGATCCGATCGGCCGCGAGATCCCGGAAGACCGCTCGCGGCCCGGAGCGGAGACCGAGCCCCAGCAGACCCGCCGCATCATCGGCGTCCTCGCCTCGTATCGCGTCAAGGGAGAGCTCAGCAGCGACACCAATACGGCGCTCTATCGCGCCGACCTGTCGAACCCGAAAGAGCGCACACCGCACAACCTCATCATCCGCGTCCGTCCCGGCACGCCGCGAACCTTCGAGGAGACTCTCGTGAAGACCCTCCAGGCCACGGCGCGTGACTACCGGTTCACGGTGGAGCCGCTGTCGGAGATGAAGGAAGCCTACAAGAAGCGGAACCTCATCCCGATCGGCATCGCCGCCCTCGTCGCGACGTTCCTGATGCTGATGGTGGCGCTCGGGCTCACCGGCGTGCTCTGGCAGAATGTGACGAAGAGGACCAAGGAAATCGGCTTGCGACGCGCCACCGGTGCCACCGCCCGGCAGATCTCGTTCCAGATCCTCGCCGAGATCTGGATCCTGACGACTCTCGCGCTCGTGCTCGGCTCCGCGCTCGTCCTGCAGCTCCCGCTCCTCAACATGCTTTCCTTCGTGACGACTCCGCTCTACGTGCTGAGCTTCGCGCTCTCGCTGGTGACGCTCTTCGCGCTCAGCAGCCTCTGCGCCTTCTATCCGAGCTGGCTCGCGACGCGCATCTCGCCCACGGAGGCGCTGCGCCACGAATGAGGACCGAGGCGATCCTCCTCGTCGACGACGATCCGGCGATCACGCTCTCCCTCGCCCTGCTGCTGAAGCAGGCGGGGTACCGCACGCTCACGGCCGCCTCTCCCACGGAGGCGGCCGACCTCCTGTCGAAGGGAGGCATCCGGCTCGTCGTCTCGGACATGAACTTCTCGCGCGCGACCACCGGAGAGGAAGGTCTCGCTCTCCTCGCCACCATCCGCTCGCGCTGGCCGAAGCTGCCGGTCATCCTCATGACCGCGTGGGGCTCCATCTCTCTCGCCGTGCGCGGCGTGCGGGCCGGCGCTCAGGACTTCATCACGAAGCCCTGGACTCATCAGCAGCTTCTCAACGCGGTGCGAACTGCCCTCGAGCTTTCTCAGAGCGCGGAGGCCTCGTCGGACGAGCCGCCTTCGCGCAAGGAGCTGGACGCCCGCTTCGACTTCGCCGCGCTCGGAGGCGTAGACGCCCGCTTCCTGAAAGTTCTCGATGTGGCGGGGCGCGTCGCTGCGACCGACGCCTCGGTGCTCATCACAGGAGAAAGCGGCACCGGCAAAGAGCTGGTGGCCGAGGCGATCCACAACGCGAGCCCCCGCCGCGCGGGACCCTTCGTGAAGGTGAACCTCGGCGGCATCTCGTCGCAGCTCTTCGAGAGCGAGATGTTCGGTCACGTGCGCGGCGCTTTCACCGACGCGCGCCAGGATCGCAAGGGACGATTCGAGATGGCCGACTCGGGGAGCATCTTCCTCGACGAGATCGGCGACCTCGACCTCTCGTCGCAGGTGAAGCTTCTCCGCGTGCTGCAGGACCGTACCTACGAGGTGCTGGGCTCGAGCGTCACGCGGACCGTGAACGTCCGCGTGGTTTCGGCCACGAACAAGAACCTCGCCGAGGCGGTCGAGAACGGACGATTTCGCGAGGACCTCCTCTATCGGCTCAACCTCATCGCGCTCCACCTCCCGCCGCTGCGGGAACGCGCCGGGGACATCGAGATCCTGGCGCGCCGGTTCCTCACGGAGCTCGGCCTCCGCTACGGCAAGCCGGATCTGACTGCCACCGACGACGCGTTCCTCTGGCTCGCGGCCCAGCTCTGGCCCGGCAACGTCCGGCAGCTTCGACACCTGATCGAGCGCACGGTGCTCGTCAGCGGCAAGGAGCGGCTGGACAGCGATGATTTCCGGGTCGTCGCGGGAATGGAGCCCGAACCGGCTCGCAAGGGACCTGCTTCGGGAAGCGGCACCCTGACGCTGGACGAGATGGAGAAGGTCATGATCGAGAAGAGTCTGCAAACGCACGCCGGAAACGTGAGCCGCGTCGCCGACGCGCTGGGGCTGAGCCGCGCGGCCCTCTACCGGCGGCTCGAGAAGTACGGGATCTCGAGCTGAAGATCCGGACGCGCTTCACCGTCTACCTGATCGCGATCCAATTGCCGTTCGCGCTGGCGGCGCTCCTCCTGCTGAAGACCGACCTGCTCGACCACGCGTGGATATTCGTTCTCGAGGCTCTCTTTCTCATCTCGTTCGCAATCGGGCTCCGGCTCGTCAAACGCTTCTTCGCACCGATCGACCTGATCCGGAGCGGGGCCGAGCTCCTCAGCGAAGGAGACTTCGGCTCCCGTCTCGCGAGCGCCGGCCCGAGCGAGCTGGACGAGCTGGTGACGCTCTACAACCGCATGTTCGATCGGCTGCAGGACGAGCGTCTCCAGCTGGAGGAGCAGCATTTCCTTCTCGAGAAAGTACTTCGGGCCTCGCCCTGGGGCGTCGTGATGCTGGATCTCGAGGGGCGGATCACGTCGATCAATCCGGCGGGCGAGGAGCTGCTCGGACGCGCGTCGGAGCTGGTCGGCAAGATCCCTTCGATGCTCGACGCGCCGTTCGGAGCGGCGCTGGGCGAGCTGACGACCGCGACCTCGACCTCGGCCTCCCTGGTCGTCACGCTGCTCGGGAGCCGGCGCATCAAGATCCAGCGCTCGGAATTCTTCGATCGCGGCTTCTCCCGCGCTTTCTTCGTCCTCGAAGAGCTGACCGAGGAGCTGCGGCGGTCGGAACGGGCCGCCTACGAGAAGCTCATCCGCATGATGTCGCACGAGGTGAACAACTCTGTGGCTGCCGTGGGGTCACTGCTGGAGTCGTGTCTCGTGTATCGCGAGCAGATTCGGTCCGACGACCGGGCGGACTACGAGCAGGCGTTGAAGGTCGCCATCGGCCGCACCGCGCAGCTCGGCTCCTTCATGCGCTCGCTCGCGGAGGTAGTGAAGGTGCCGCCGCCGCGGCTCGCGCCGATCGCCGTGAACGCGCTGGTGGCGGACGCGGTGTTTCTGGTGAAGCCCGACGCCGCCAAGCTGGGGATCGAGATCAGCCTCGAGACCGATCCCGGGCTCGGAACCGTATCCATGGACCGTTCGCAGATCGAGCAGGTGCTCGTGAACATCCTTCGCAATGCGATGGAGGCGGTGGAAGGGGCCGGCACGATCACGATCCGCACCTCCGCCCGTGAACGCGGAAGTCTGGTGGTTGCGAACTCAGGACCGATGATTCCCGAGACGGTGAAGGAGCAGCTCTTCACCCCCTTCTTCACGACGAAGCCCAACGGCCAGGGGCTGGGGCTCACCCTCGTTCAAGAGGTCCTGACGAACCATCACTTCCGCTTCGCGCTCGAGAGCGAAGCCGGGCAGCCCACGCGGTTCACGATCCGGTTCTGAAGCGGCGTGGATCCGTCTCCCGGACCCGTGCTAGCGTCAGCTGCAGCGATGTCGGACGTGCTCGGCCAGACGCCACCTCCAGCCGACGAGCGCCTTCGGTACGGGCCGGACCCACTCCAGTTCGTCGACGTCCGTCTTCCGACGGGTCCGCGCACGGGTCTTTCCGCCGCGCTCATCAACATCCACGGCGGGTTCTGGCGGGCGAAGTACGACCTGCTTCACGCCTCGCCGCTCTGCGCGGCCCTTGCCGAGTCCGGCATCGCGACCTTCAATCTGGAATACCGCCGCGTGGGCGATCCTGGCGGCGGCTGGCCCGGGAGCTATGACGACGTCCTCGAAGGCTACCGTTTCGTCCGCGGCCTCGCTGCCTCCCACCGGCTCGATCCGGATCGCATTCTCGTCATGGGTCACTCCGCGGGCGGTCAGCTCGCCCTCTGCCTCGCCGCGCACGCCCCGGAGCTTCGCGCCGCGATCTCGCTGGCCGGAGTGCTCGACCTGCGCCGCGCGTTCGATTTGCATCTGAGCAACGACGCCGTCGTCGAGTTCGTCGGCGGCACGCCGCAGCAGGTCGACGAGCGGTACCGGCAGGCCTCACCGATGGAGGGCTCCGTCCCAAGCAGCGTGCGGCAGCTGATCGTGCACGGGTCCAAAGACGACACCGTGCCGCCAAGCTTCAGCCGCGACTACGGGACGCGAAAGCGGGAGCTGGGAGAGGACGTGGAGCTGCTCGAGCTGGCCGATGCCGGGCACTTCGACGTGATCGAGCCGACGAGCGCGGCCTGGAAGACGATCGAGCAGGCGATTCTCCGGCTGGCTGCGGCGTCTCCCGTGCGAGACCATCCAACTCCATAATGCCGACACCATGAGCGATCGGAACCTGCATGACACGTCCGCTTCGGCCGAACGCGTACAGCGGATGGTTTTTGCCCGTATGGGGGGATCCGGACGCCTCGAAGCAGCTGTCGAGATGTGCGAGGAAATGCGTGCGACGCTCGAATCAGGAATCCGCGATCGCCAGCCTGAGCTCGACGACGCAGGGGTTGCCAAGGCTCTGATGGCGCTTCTTTACGGAGACCGCCTCGCCGAGGCGGTCTCGCCTGGCTCTTCCGTCCGTTGAGCGGGCTCCCCCGATTTCTCGAGAAAATCACCGCGCTTCTCGAGCGATCCGGCATCCCGTACATGATCACGGGATCCATGGGAAGCGTGTATCACGGGGAGCCTCGCTCGTCGCGGGATGTCGATATCGTCATCGCGGCGACCCGGGACAGCCTCGACACATTCGCTCTGCTTGCGCACATGGATTTTTACGTCAGCCTCGAGGAGATGCGAAACGCCCTCGAGAACGCCTCCCTGTTCAATGCTGTGGATCTCGAAACTGGCTGGAAGGCCGACCTGATCATCCGCAAGGAGCGACCCTTCAGCCAGGGTGAGTTCGAGCGGCGGGTTCCCGTCGACCTTCACGGATTTCGGCTTTTCGTCGTCTCACCCGAGGACGCCATCCTCAGCAAGCTGGAATGGGCACGCGAGACGCGTTCCGAGCTCCAGGTTCGTGACGCGCTCGGAGTCGCGATCGTCCAGCGTGGCCGCCTCGATCTCGATTACCTGAGGCACTGGGCGGCGGAGCTCGGTGTCAGCGAGTCGCTCGAGACAATTCTTCGCAAGGCGGAAGCGACGGCCTGATTCGGATTCGCAGTCGCGACCTGGCCTCACGCTGCGACCGACTCCTCTTCGGCCTTCTTCCCCTTGCCGGCCAGGAACGAGTAGACGACGGGAACCACGACGAGCGTCAGCAAGGTCGAGAAGAAGAGCCCCCCGACGATCGCCACGCCCAGCGGCTTGCGCGCTTCCGCACCCGCGCCGATGCCGAGCGCGATCGGGAGCGTGCCGAAGATCGTCGCGAGCGAGGTCATCAGGATGGGCCGGAGGCGAATGCGCGCCGCGCGGGCGACCGCCTCGACAGCGGTCAGCCCTTCGTTCTCGCGCAGCTGGTTGCTGTACTCGACGATCAGGATGGCGTTCTTCGTGACGAGCCCGATCAGGAGGATGAGCCCGATCTCCGAGTAGATGTTGAGCGTCATCCCCACGAGCTTGAGCGTCAGCAGCGCGCCGAACACGGCGAGCGGCACGGTGAGCAAAATCGTGAGCGGGTGCGCGAAGCTCTCGAACTGCCCCGCCAGCACGAGGTAGATGAAGATGACCGAGATGGCGAAGAGGAAGAAGAGGCTTCCGGACGATTCCCGTAATTCGCGCGATTCGCCGTCCAGGTCGGTCCGGATGCCGGGCGGGAGATGCTTCTTGGCAATTGCGTCGAGGGCATCGAGCGCGGTGCCGAGCGTGGTGCCGGGCGCCAGGTTGGCCGTGATGCGGGCGGCGCGCGCGCGGTTGAAGTGGTTCAGCTCCTTGGCCGAGACCGACTCCTTGCCCTTCACGATGTTGGCCATCTGGAAGAGGCCAGACTTGCCACGGAGATAGAGATCCTCGATGGCGCGCGGCGTGGCGCGCTGCGACGGGCGCACCTGGAGCATCACCTTGTATTGCTTGTCGCCGCGGCGGAACTGCGTGGACTCGCGACCGCCGAGCAGCGTCTGCAGCGTGGTGCCGATGTCGTTCACCGAGACGCCCAGATCCGACGCGCGCGCTCGATCGATGGCGAGCTCGATCTGCGGGGTATTGAGCTTCAGGTCAGTGTCGACATTGAGGAGGAACGGGAGCTGACTGGCCTCCTTCAGCATCGTGGCCACGGCGGGCCGAAGCTCGTCGTACGTGGGGGCCTGCAGCACGTACTGCACGGGAGTGGACGAGAACCCGCCGCCGAGCGACGGCGGGTTGATCGGGAACGTGAGCACGCCCGGAATCCCCATGAGAGGCGGAAAGAGCGCGCCGACCACTTCCTGCTGCGAGCGCTTGCGCTCGTGCCGCGGCTTCAGCGAGGCGAAGAGGAAGCCGTCGGTCACGGTGCCGGGGCCCGCGCCGGTGAGGCCGATGGCCGAGAAGACGCTCCGGATCTCGGGCATCGCGGTGTAGATGCCCTCGATCTGCTTCAGGTACCGGTCGGTGTAGGCCAGCGTGGAACCCTCGGGGGCGATGACGACGCCGATGATGGTGCCGCGATCCTCGGTGGGGACGAGCTCGCTCGGGAGCGAGCGCAGGAGGAAGAAGATCGCGACCACGCAGCCCGCGGTGATCGCCAGGATCAGGCCGCGCCTCGCCAGCGCAGCCCGAACGGTGCGGTCGTAGAAGCGGTCGAGCGCATCGAAGCGGCGCTGCACGAGCTGCGCGAGTCGCCCCTCGGACTGGTGCCCCTTGAGCATGCGCGAGCAGAGCATCGGCGTGAGCGACAGGGCGACGAAGCCGGAGATGAGGACCGCGACCGCCACCGTCATTCCGAACTCGTTGAAGAGGCGGCCGACGTTTCCCGTGAGGAAAGCGACGGGAACGAAGATCGCGACGAGCGCGATGGTGGTCGCCACGACGGCGAAGCCGATCTCCTTCGAGCCGTCGTACGCCGCGCGCATGCGCGACTTGCCCATCTCGAGATGCCGGTAGATGTTCTCGAGGACGACGATGGCGTCGTCGACCACGAGCCCGATGGCCAGGACGAGCGCGAGCAGCGTGAGGATGTTCACCGTGAAGCCGGCGAAGTAGACGACCGTGAAGGCGCCGATGATCGACACCGGAATCGCGAGCGT
>JBDSFL010000017.1:0-3474 GCA_039919545.1 Thermoanaerobaculia bacterium
ACGCATCGGAGGGGTCCAGCGTCGGTCGCACGCCGTCGGGGATCGGCGGGGCGCCCGGGAGCGCGGGATGGCGCCTCGTCGCCGCGAGCCGTTCGACGATCTCCTCGCGCCGCCCGAGCAACGAAACCTGGAGCCCGGCGTTCGCCGCATGAATGGCGAGAGCTGTTCCCCAGGCGCCCGTGCCGATCACGGCGATCTTCTTCACCGATTCGCTCATGACGCGGGAGGGATCTGCGTGCCGAACCGTCGTTCGGTCCCGTTGAGCAGACGGCGGATGTTTCCACGATGGGTGATCACGAGAAGCGCGGCAACGGCGAGCGCGGCGATCACGTCCGCATCGCCTCCCTTGTTCAGGATGCGCACGGCCACCGGCAGGAGGCAGGCGCCGGTGATCGACCCGAGCGAGACGAAGCGCGTCAGCGCGATCACGCCGAGCGAGAAGACGATGACGGCGAGCACGGCATAGGGCGCGATGACGAGGAACGCTCCGCCGGCGGTCGCGACGCCCTTCCCCCCCTTGAAGCCGAACCAGACCGGGAAGACGTGACCCAGCACGCCGGCCACGGCCGCCGCCGCGATCCAGCGCAGGTCGTGGGTGACGAGCCGCATCGCGAGAACCGCCAGCGTTCCCTTCAGCATGTCGAGGACGAGCGTGGTGATCCCGAGTCCCTTCCCCGCCGTACGCAGCACGTTCGTGGCCCCCGCATTCCCCGAGCCCGACTTCCGGATGTCCTCGCCGCGAAAGAGACGGACGAGGATCGTGGCGAACGAGAGCGAGCCGAAGAGGTACGCGGCCACGAGCACCGCCACCTGCTGGATGGTCTGGCCGGTCATCGCACGGCGTCCGGCCGGGAGGTGAGGTGCTGCCGGAGCAGCGACAGAGCCATCGCGGTCGTCCAGCGGCGGAACATGGCGCGGTCTCCGGGCAGCAGGTATTTTCGATGCACGCGCGTGCCGTCGGCGGAGTCGAGGGCGAGGTGCACGGTTCCGACCGGCTTGTCCGGTGTTCCCCCGCCTGGTCCCGCGATGCCGGTCACCGAGAGTCCGATCGTCGCGCCGAAGCGCCGCCGCGCTCCGAGCGCCATCTCACGCGCGGTCTCTTGCGAGACGGCTCCGAAGCGCTCGAGCGTGGCGGGATCCACGCCCACCAGCTCGGACTTGGCGCTGTTGGAATAAGTGACCGCAGCGCCGAGGAAGTAGTCGGAGGAGCCGCCGACATCCGTCATTCGGCCCGCGAGCAACCCACCCGTGCACGATTCAGCCAGTGCCAGCGTCTGTCCGCGCGAACGCAGCAGATCGCCCACGACCTCCTCGAGCGACTCCTCGTCGCGTCCGAAGACCTCGCTGCCGAGGGCCTTCCGGAAATCGCTCTCGATGAGGTCGAGCTGCAGGGCAGCCTCGGTCGCAGTGCCGCGCGCGGCGAAGTGGAGCTGCACCTCACCGGGGGAAGCGAGGATCGTCATGGGGCAGTCAGGGTGCGCGGCGTAGACCGGCTTCACCGTCTGCTCCACCAGGCTCTCCGGAAGCCCGGCAACCTTCAGGACACGCCGGTGCAGCCCCCGTCGGTCGTCTCCGCGGACGAGGAGAGGTCGGGCCTCTTCCGACCACATCCCTTTCATCTCATGGGGCACACCAGGCAGGAGGACGATGGAACGTCCGTCTGCCTCGACGAGGTAGCCCGGAGCCGAGCCGCGGGGATTTACCAGGACGACCGCGCCCTCGATCACGTCGGCCTGCTTCAGGTTGACCTCGGGCATTTCGATCCCGCGGCGCCGGAACCGTTCCTCGAGACCGAGCAGCAGCCCCTCATCGCGTACCAGCGCGCGGCCGAGCAGCCGCGCCACCACTTCCTTGGTGCGGTCGTCGTCGGTGGGTCCGAGCCCTCCGGTGACGACGAGGAGCGGCGCGCGCTGGAGGGCGAACGAGACTTCCTGATGGATGTCGTCCCACCCGTCACCCGCGCAGGCCTTCCGGACGACGGAATATCCGAGCGCCTCCAGCTCGCCTGTGAGGAAGAGAGAGTTCGTATCGAGCCGCGTGGTACCCAGAAGCTCGCTTCCGACGGCCAAAATCGATGCGGTGGAGTTCCCATCCGTCACGCCAGAATCTCCTCTTCGAGCTTGCGGGAGGCCTCTTCCCACTGCGAGACCCTCTCCCTGATTTTTTCCTTCAGGTCCTGGTACTGGAGCTTCGTCGCGCGCGCCTTCTCCACATCGCGGTAGATCTCGGGATCCGCCATGGCCAGCTCGAGGTTTCGTCCCGATTCTTCCATCGCGGCGACTTCGTCCTCGAGCTCCTGGAGCCTCCGGACGTTCTTCGCCTTCCGCCGCTCGGCCACGCGATCGGGTCGAGGCGCGGCGACCGGGGACGTGGGATTTTTCGCGGTCTCGCCGCGCCCCGCCTTCGGCGTAGCCGCTCCGGCCGCAGGCGAAGCCGCACGCGCCTCCTGGCGCCTCCGGAGCAGAGCAGAATAGTTGCCCGGGTGCAGCTCGGCGACTCCGTCGTCGATCTCGAGCAGGTGCGTGGCGAGACGATCGATGAACCAGCGGTCGTGCGAGACGAAGATGATCGCTCCTTCGAAGTCGATCAGCGCGTCTTCGAGCTGCTCGCGCGCGTCGAGATCCAGATGATTCGTGGGCTCGTCGAGCAGCAGCAGGTTCGCGCCGCCGAACACGATGCGCGCCAGCGACAGGCGCCCCTTCTCGCCCCCCGAGAGCGTGGCGACTTTCTGCAGCACGTCGTCGCCGCGGAAATCGAAGAGGGCGAGAAAATCTCTCGCTTCTCCTTCTTTCATCGTCGGATCGAGGTCCATCACCGCGGAGAGCACCGTACAGCCGGACGGCAGGTCGGTCATCTCCTGGTCGTAATACCCCGTGAGGACCCCGGTGCCGTAGGCAACAGACCCGCCGCGTGCCGGCAGAACGCGCGCGATCGTCTTCAGGAGCGTCGTTTTTCCGCAGCCGTTCGGGCCCCAGAGCGCGACGCGCTCGCCCCGGCGCAGCAGGAACGAGACCGGCGCGAGCAAGGGCCCCGTCTCCTCGTAGCCGGGAACGATCTTCTTCGCTTCGAGCACCCGTTCGCCCGACTTGCGCGCCTCCTCGAAGCGGAACGTCACGTCGTTGGCATCGTCGCGCGGGGCTTCGAGACGCTCGATCCGGGCGAGCATCTTTCGCCGGCCCTGGGCCTGCTTCGTCTTCTGCCCCGCGATGTTCCTGCGAATGAACTCTTCCGTCCGCTCGATCATCTTTTGCTGCTCGAGCGCCTTCTTGGCGCGCAGCCGTTCGCGCTCGCCCTTCAGCCGCCGGTACGCTTCGTAGTCGCCGGGATATTCCTCGAGCCGCCCGTGCGCCACCTCGACGATGCGGTCGGCGACGGCGTTCAGGAACCGCCGGTCGTGCGAGACGACGAGCGCGGACTGCCCCGCCGCGGTCTTTCTCTCCACGAGCCATGTCTCGAGGAATTCCATTCCTCCGA
>JBDSFL010000019.1:0-8324 GCA_039919545.1 Thermoanaerobaculia bacterium
GATGCCGCCCCGGATCGAACGTGTGGATGGCGCCGTCCAGGATGTCGCTCACGTCGCCGGTGGGGCAGCCGAAGCGGGACAGGAAAAAGGAAGCCTTCTTCTCCGACACGATGGCGAAATACTCGGCATCGGGGAGCGCTGAGACCGTCACGCGGATGCCGACCTTGCCGAGCATCTCCTTCACGATGGCGGCGGCCTCCTCGAAGATCTTCCGGACGTGCAGTGTGACCGTGAAGCCCTTCGGGTAGCCGGCCTGCGCCAGCAGCGCTCGGGCCTGGTCTGGCTGATAGCGCGGCTCGCGGACGGCGGGGTTGTAGCCGAAGATGAAGGGCGGGACGGCCTGCCAGGCCGGGACGCCGTCGCTGGAGAGCCGGGCCACCAGCGCGGCGCGGTCGATGGCCAGATTGATCGCCTCGCGAACCTGCTTCTTGCGGAACGGATTCGGGATGCCGGGGCAGAACGGCGTGACCTCGTGAGACTGGTCGTACGAGAGGTACTTCACGTAGATGCTCGTCTGCTTCTTCACGATGACGCCGGGGAGCTTGCCGGCCGCCACGCCTCCGCTGCGCGAATTCAGCTGCACCAGGTCGCTGTGGCCGGCGGTGAGATCCGCCAGGGCCTGCTCGGGGCTCCTCGCGAGCCGCACGGTGACGTGGGACAGCGTGGGCCGAGGTCCCCAGGTCTTCTCGTTCCTCGTCATCCGGATCTCCACTCCGGGTTTCCACGATTCGAACGCATACGGCCCGGTGCCGTCCACGCCCCGGCTCAGGCTCGCGGTCGTGGCACCCTTCGGGATGATCAGGACGAAGCGGATCTTGTTCAGCAGGATGCTCATCGGCGCCGAGGTCTTGATCTCGACCGTGAGGGGATCGAGCGCCCTCACGCGTTCGATGTTCAGGACGTAGCCAGCCACCCCGAGATCGTTCTTGCCGAGCAGCCGCTGGAACGAATAGACCACGTCGTCCGCGTCCAGCGTCTTCCCGCTGTGGAAGCGCACCTGCGGCCGCAGATGGAACACCCAGGTGACGAGGTCGGGGTTGTCCCAGCGCGTCGCCAGGCACGGGTGGATGCTCATGTTCGTGTCGGTGGTGACGAGCGGCTCGTAGAAGTGCGACACGATCGCGAAGTTGCTCAGCCGGTTGCGGGCGTGGGGATCGAGCGTGTCGACTTCGTAGGGGACGGAGATCTCGATCGCGGAAGGGCGGGGCGCCGGCGGGCGCGAACAGGACACACCGAGCGTCAGGGAGAACCCCAGCAGGAGCGACCAGGAATGTCGGGCCACGATCGACAAGTATATTCCGGCCCGTCGACGGCACCCCTTTACAGAGGCGGCCGCACGCGTGCAAGATCGATCCAGTGCCCACGAACGGGGAAAATACTCCGGACGAAGCCGGAGATCCGGCCGCAACCGGTCCGAAATACGATCGGTACTGGGACAGGAGCCGCTCCGGAGTCCACCAGATCAGCCGGCCGATCATCGTGGACGGGCTCAAGAAGGCGATCCTCAAGATCGAGCTGGCGCCGCGCATCAAGTGGATCGACGGCGAGTACGTGGACGATTCCTATCGCGCCGTGGAGCACGCCACCGCGCAGCTCGTCTACAGCTTCAGCCTCGAGCAGCTCGTCATGGCCACGGTCGCTCTGCGCAACCACATGCGGAAGAGCAAGGAGCACATCGAGAAGAAGAAGGTCATGCAGGAGCTGTGGACCGAGCTCGCGCGGCGCATGAAGAAGCTGAAGCTCCGCGACGAGCACCTCTCCTTCGAGGAGGAGCGGCTCCGGGACCGACGAAGAGAGCTGAAAGCCCCGACCTCCCTCGACACGCCTCTCGCGCTCGAGCAGGTGCTGGAGCTGGACGAAGCCGACCTGACCGACCGCCGTGCCGTGTGGGCGGGAGACAAGGAAGTGGCGCGGCGCCAGTGGCTGGAGCTCGAGAAGCGGGACGAGGCGCTTCTGAAGGATGCGCCGCATTTCGAGCAGACGGACGACCTGAAGAACCCGTATGTTTTGACTCTGCTCTCGGGCGGCTCGGGCGAGAACAAGGTGCGCAAGCGTTCGCTCGCCACGGCGATGAACACGTTCGCGGAAGCGCTGCAGAAGCCGCTGTCGCGCACCGACCAGATGCTGCTCGAGATCGCCCTCCGCCGCTGCATCCGCGCGTCGGCGCCCCCGCACGAGATGGACCGCTCGGAGGATTGGGAGCGCGGGCTCCTGCGGGCTGCGGAAAACGAGTTCGCCGCCGAGTTCGACTGGGCACGGGCCTTCGTGACGCCGACGCTCGCCTCGGATCAATACAAGCCGGGCGCCAAGGCGTAGTGCCATGTGGCAGATCCGAAAATGTCTTCCTTGAAGGAAAGCTTTTGCCTGAGCACGGCCGGTCTGATCGTCTTCGCCCTGTTGCCCATGGTTGGAGCCGCGAGTCCCCCCGCAGTGATGCAGAACGCCGAACCCGCACGACTCGAGCAGGTGACGCTGGACGCAGAAGCCACTCCGGGTGAGCGCTCGTCCGCTTTTCAGATGCTCGTGAGTGTCGACGAACGACGGGCTATGAGCGTAGCGGGGATGCTGCTGAACGACAAGGACCCGATGCTTCAATTCAGGGCGGGCTGGTTGCTTGCTCGTCTCGGAGACTCGAAGGGACTCGCGTGGCTGCGAGCTCAGGCTCCGCTGAAGAGAGAGGAGAATTACACGCTCGTCGTTGGGGCGTTAGGGCGCTTGCGTGACCGAGAGAGCCATGGCGCACTTCTGGAAGAGCTTCACCTTGTCATCACCCGCGAGGGACCGCTCGAGCGGGGGCATTTTTCGGCGCTCGTGAGGGCCATCAGCGACTATCGAATTCCTGACGACGCCGCGCCCCTGGTCGACGCTTTGCGCGTCTGGCGGAAGGGCGGTTCTTGGGAGAACGATCTATACCTGAATGACCTTGGCCGGACCGGAGGAGCGGCTGCTATTCCCTTTCTCCAGGAAGTATTCGAGCGTGTGAGGGTCGGGCACGCCAAGATCGCGGCTGGACTCGCGCTTTCGCGTTGCGGCTCCGAGACAGGGGTTCGCTATTGCACCGCGAAGCTGCAAATGCTCATCGCGAATCCCGTGCTCGTTGCAAGCGCTCAGTCCCACAGCACCTCCATGGCTGATCCGGAAGGTCCGGCAGCGGGCGAATACCTGATGGAGCACTTCGGGCTGCCCCGGGACGAGCAATACCTGCCCGCGCTCGGCCAGCTCGCGGACCAGAAGCCTGGTGAACGGGCGAAGGCTCTCGCGTGGCAGGCCATCGTCCGTCTCAAGCCCACGGGCACGGTCTGGCTCGATCGTGCATGGCGGGACGTGATGTATGAACCCGCGCGTCAGCTTCTCGCGCTCAACGGTGCCGCCTTCTCGGCCCCACCGGAGCTGGCGGGCGAGTCGCGTACCAGGGCGTTCATCGAGGAGACCATCAGGCTACAGCAGCGCGTCGAGCGCGAGGGCGAACTCTGGAGGCAGATGGAGTCTTACGCCTTCTGAATATCAGGAAGTGGGACTCGTTCGAAGCGCCCCTTTGGTGGATCTACCGCATCGCTTCCATCGGCGAGAGACGCGAGGCGCGGATGGCGGGATAGAGCCCGAATGACACCGCCAGCACGATCGCCACCGCCCAGGCGACGATCAACCCGATCGGATTGACCACCAGCCCCCACGGGAAGACCGGGCTCAGCGCCTTGCACACCGAGGCGCCCGCGATGGTGCCCAGCAGCGCGCCGAGCGCGGCGAGCACGGCGGCCTCGAGGAGGAACTGGAAGAAGATCTGGCCGTCCGACGCGCCCATCGCCTTGCGTAGGCCGATCTCGAAGCGGCGGTCGGAGAACGAGATCAGCATCACCGAGAGGACGCCGACGCCTCCGACGAGGAGCACCGTCGCGGCCAGGCTCAGGAGGACGATCTTCCAGCCCCGCATGTCGGCCAGGAAGCTCTCGTAACCGCGCGCGAGCTCGGCGTCGAGGTCCTGGATCTCGATGTCCTCGATTCCGTGATGCGCCTGGCGCGCGCGCCCGATGAGGAGCGCGGAGACTTCGTTGAGGTCTTTCTTGGACGCCAGCTTCACGGCCATGTGCGTGAGCTTGTGCTCGGAATCGATGCGGTTCATGTACGTGGACAGCGGGATGCTGATGCCGTTGGCGTCGAAATAGTTCTCGTCGTTGAAGATCTGCGCCGGCGCCTGCACGCCCACCACACGGAAGGGCGTCCCCTCGACGGCGATGTCGCGCCCGACCGGATCGGAGCCTCCGAACAGCTTGGCGCCGAGCGTGGCGCCGACGACCGCGACCGTGCTGAGCCGGCGCTCGTCGTCCGGGGTGATGCCGCGGCCCATGCCGATGCGCCGATTCATCATCTGCGCGTACTCGGACGTGACGCCGTTCACGAACATCCGCTCGGTGCCGCCGAGGACGCGCACGCTGGAGCGCTTCGTGGCGCGCGGAAGGAAGGCGAGCACCTTGGGGTAGGGCGACGTGAGGCGCTGCAGATCCTCGAAACGGAGACCGGGGCTCATGGCGAAGCGCTTCTGCTCTTCCGTCGTCTGGGCCTGCTTCGGGGCCAGCATCACCGTACCGTCCCAGCTCATGCCGGCGAATCCCGTCGACACCTTGTCCATCACGCCGTCGAGCACGGAGGTCATCACGACGAGCGCGAAGACACCGAGCATCAGCAGCGTGAGCGTGAGGATGGAGCGGAGCTTGTGTGCCCAGAGCTCGATGAGGCTGCCCGTGACCACTTCCCAGGCCAGCCCGACGCGGCCGGCGAGTGTCATGCGGCGCGCGGTGGGCGCCGTGGGCGCCGGTGCGCTCTCCGGCACACCCCGTTCGCCGAAGAGGCTCGTGTCGTCGAGCGCGAGGCCGCTGTATGCGGAGCTCTTACTCATAACGAAGAGCCTCCATGGGAGACAGCCGGCTCGCCTTGAAGGCGGGAAAGAGCGCGAACACGAAGCCGAACGCGACGGCCAGGCCGGTGGCCCAGACGAAGCTGTCGGCCTTCATGAACAGCGGGATGCCGATCGCCGCGGTGATCACCTTCGAGAAGGCGATGCCGAGGAAGAGACCGACGAAGCTGCCGAAGCCCGTGATGAGGAGAGCCTCGGTCATGAATTCCTTGAACACTTCCCGGCCGGAGGCGCCGATGGCCATCTTCACGCCCACCTCGCGCACGCGCTCCTTCAGGGTCGCCATCTGGATGTTCACGTTCACCATGCCGCCGCCGATGAGGGAGAGCACACCCGAGAGCATGAAGATGACGTTGTAGACGTCGCCCTGGCTGCGCCGCTTGCGGATGCGGGCGCCGATGTCGTCGATGCGGAAGTCGGCCTGGCCGCGATGGTTCGACTTCAGCAGCTGCGTGAGCCCCGTCGTGAACTTCTGCATCACGTTCAGATCGGGAATGCGGAACACCACGCGATCGAGGCGGCGATATGCGTCTCCCTGCATGCGCGTGGAGACGAGCGTGGATGGCAGCGCGACGATGCGGTTGCGCCAGGCGAACCGGTTTCCCTGGCTGTTGCGAAAGCGGAACACTTTCTCCTTGAGGACGCCGATGACGGTGACGGGAGTGCTTCCCACGCGCATCGTCTGGCCCACGGCCTCGCCGGTGGGGAAGAATACGCTCGCGGCCTCGAAGCCCAGGATGGCGACGGGAGACGCCTTGGCGATGTCTTCCGCCGCGAACCCGCGCCCCTTCTCGATCTCGTAGCCGTTCAAGGGGAGGTAGTCGCCTCCGATCCCGGTGAGCGCGCGCTCCTGGTCGGCAGAAGGGGAGATGACGCGCGCCCGCGCGTTCTTCTGCACGCTCACGCCCTGAACGCTCTTGGAGTCGAGCTCTTCGCCCCCGGTCGCGTCATTGGAGCGAAGGCCGAGGTTGGCCATCTGCAGCGCGGAGGGCTGGCTGTCGGTCACCGCGGCCGCCGGCTGCACGTTCAGCTTGTCCATGCCGCCCAGCTTCATCCAGGCCTCGTCCGAGCGCTTGCGCTGGCTGTCGGAGATGGAGAAGCCGCCGAGCACCGACGCGACGCCGAGCATCACGCCGAGCGCCTGAAGCGTCGAGCGCCCGAAGTTCTCGCGCATCTCGACCCAGGCGTTGCGGAATCGCTCGGAGAACGCGCCGGTGCGGCTCATGCCGCGGCCTGCTGGAGGTGCGGATCGGGAGCGGAGGGGGGCGTGGACGGAGGAGTGGAGGTCGTGCCGTGGTCGAGCACGATATTCCCGTCGCGCAGCTCGACGCGGCGCTGCGCGAGCGCGGCGATGCCGGCATCGTGCGTGACGAGAACGATGGTGTTTCCCTGCTGGTGAAGCTCCTTGAAGAGCTCGAGCACCTCGGCGCCGCTCTTGGAGTCGAGCGCGCCGGTGGGCTCGTCGGCCAGGAGCAGAGCCGGACGGTTCGCCAGCGCGCGGGCCACCGCCACGCGCTGCCGCTGCCCGCCGGAAAGGGCCGCCGGCAGGACGTTCGCCTTGTCGGGAATGCCCACCTTCTCGAGCAGCTCCATGGCGCGCACGCGCCGTTCCTTGCGGCCCACGCCCGCATACAGGAGCGGCAGCTCGACATTGCGCAGGATCGACGCCTTCGGCAGCAGGTTGTAGCTCTGGAAGATGAAGCCGAGCTTCTCGTTCCGGATGTGCGCGAGCGCGGTGCCGGAGAGCTTCTCGACGGCGTGGCCGTCCAGCGCATAGGTGCCGCCGGTGGGGGAGTCGAGGCAGCCGATGATGGCCATGAGCGTCGACTTGCCGGATCCCGAGGGCCCGACGAGGGCCACGAACTCGCCGCGCTCCACGGTGAGGTCGATGCCGCGAAGCGCGTGGACGGCGGTGCCGTTGGACCCGAACACCTTCGTGAGCTGGCGGGTCTCGATGATGTGACTCATGACCGTGCTTTCCTTTTCGTCCCCGGGCTCAGTTGTTCTCGTCGTCCTTCTCGACCTTCTTCTTCGTCGGGTCTTCCAGGCAGACCTCGCGGTCCTTGCTGAGCCCGGAAAGGATCTCGACGCGCTCGAGGGTGGCGATGCCGGCCGAGACGGGAACGACGTCGAAGTATTCCTTCCAGTGGTCCGACAGCCAGATGAACTTCGTGCGCCCGTTGAGGCCCTCTTTGGCCGCGGCGATCTGCTTGGGGTTGAGATTGTTCTTGAGCTGGTAGGCGACCGTCTTGCCGTCGCGACGCTGCAGAGCCTCGAGCGGGATCGAGATGGCCTTGTCGCGCTTCTCGCCCAGGATCTCGACGTTGGCGCTCATGCCGGTGCGGAAGGCGGCGCCCAGCTCGTCGAGAGACACCTCGACCTCGAACACCTTGATCTTCTCGACGATCTTGGCGGCGGGGGCGACGAAGCGCACCTTGCCGGTGAAGACCTTCTGCGGGTACGCGTCGAGCGTGATGCGGACCGACTCGCCCACCAGGACCTTGGCGATGTCGACCTCGTTGAGGTTCACGCGCACGATGAGCGACTTCAGGTCGGCCACCGTGAAGAGCACGGTGCCGGCGTTGAACGAGGAGACGCCCGAGGTGACGGTCTCGCCCAGCTCGACGCCCTTCTTGATGATGACGCCGTTCATGGGGCTCGTGACGCGCGCCTTCTGCGAGGAGGCGTTCCCGGAGATCGGGATGCCGTGGTCCTCGACGATCTGGTAGCGGGCGCGGGCCGCCTTGAGCGAGTCCTTGGCGATGTCGCGACGGGCCTGGAAATCTTTCAGCGCCTCGGCGCCGATGAGCCCCTCTGCGGCGAGCCGCGACTGAGCGTTGTACTGCCGCTCGGCATCCCGAAGATTCAGGTCGGCCTGCGAGACGCTGGCCTGGACGTCGGAGAGGGTCTGCGCCTGGGTGACGTCGGGCTCGACTTCCGCCAGCACGTCGCCCGTCTTCACGACGGCCCCCTCGCGCACCTTCAGGGAGACGAGGCGCCCGGAGACGGCCGACTTCACGTCGACCTTCGTGACGGGGTCGATCACACCCACCTCACGAACGCTCACGACGAGGTCCTCGGCCTGGACCTTCCCGAGGCGGAACGGGCTGCTCTCGACCTTCTTGTCCTTGTCGCCACGGCCGCGTGAGGCGAAGACCACACCGGCCCCGAGGAGAACCACCACCACCGGAATCACAACCCAACGCTTCTTCATGATCGACTCCCAACGCCGTCGCAGCGACTTCGGCGGACTGTTTCGGGCCTGAGGCACCCGATGGACCCTTTCGGGCTCAGGGAGATGTACGGCAATTCACGTCAAAAAGTTCGGACCGAGCCCCTCGGACGTGCTCTCCCGTCAAATGCCGATGCAAGCCCCACCGAGGGGCGAGAAGGGTTTGATGGCAAGGCGGAG
>JBDSFL010000036.1:0-18724 GCA_039919545.1 Thermoanaerobaculia bacterium
CCTCGCGATGGCTCGAGGCGGCCGCCGTGGAAGGGGTCAGCAGCGACAGCCCCATGGCCGCCAGCCCGACGAATGCAATCCCGTTCTTCCTCATCTCTTCACTCCTTTTTGTCGAGCTCCGAATTCCCGGCGTTCACAGTGCTCCGGACGGACTCGCGTTTTCTGATCCATACGGGGTCATGCTCACCACTGGATCATCCGCAGACCTCGGGTCGTGCACCGGTGCGGCAAATGCGTGACGCGACACACTGAAACGAGAAGGCGCCCCCCGGAAGTACACTCTCAGCCGGGGCGGACGCACGGTGAACTCTATGTCTCTGCGAGACAGCGCAATTCAGGCGCCGTTCCTGGTGACGCTGGGGCTGGGGTTCCTGCTCGGGCTCAGGCACGCTCTGGATGCGGATCACCTCGTCGCGGTCTCGACCATCGTGGGCCGACACAAGTCCCTCTGGCGGTCATCGGTGATCGGCGCGTACTGGGGGCTGGGGCACACCGTGTCTCTGTTGCTGGCCTCGGTGGTGGTGATCGGCCTGCGACGCACGATTCCGCAGCGTGCGGCCCAGGGCCTCGAGGTGCTGGCGGGCCTCATGCTCGTGGTGCTCGGCCTCGACCTGCTGCGCCGCGCGGCCAAAGGCGAGCTGAGCGTTCACACCCACGAGCACGACGGCCACGTCCATCTCCATGCCCATACCGGACGCGTCCCCGAGAAGGCGCACCATCACATCGGCAAGCGCCCCTTCATCGTGGGAATGGTCCACGGGCTCGCCGGGAGCGCAGCGTTGACCATCGTCGTCCTCTCCACGATCCAATCCCCGTGGGCCGGCCTTTTCTATGTTCTGGTGTTCGGGCTCGGCACGATCGTGGGAATGCTGGTGATGAGCGCCGCGGTCGGCCTCCCCTTCGCGCTGGCCGCCCGGAAGGCGTCGCGGCTGGCGGGCCGCGTCCAGGTGCTGGCCGCGCTCTCTTCCATCGGCTTCGGGCTCTGGTACGCCTATCGAATCCTGTTCGTGGAAGGCCTGCTGAAGACTCTTTGAATTTTTTTCGGGCGCGGTGATCCAGTCGCCGGCCCCTCTCGTACATTCATTGGAGATGTGGAAGTTCGCGGCACGGGCCAGCGTGAGGGAAACCGGCTCAGATCCCCAGGGCTCCCTCGGGCATAATCGGCCCGGTGAGAGGATCGTGACGCGCGCAAAAGCCCAGGTCCAGCCTTCCGCCGAGCGCGAGCCGGACCTGTCCGTCCTGATCGGCGGCCTCGTCGAGGGAGACCAAGCCTGCCTCTCCCGTCTCTACGATGCCACCAGCCGCCTCGTGTACAGCCTCTGCCTCCGCATCCTTTCGGATCGCTCGGATGCCGAAGAGGTCACCATCGACGTCTACTCGCAGGTCTGGCGGCAGGCGGCTCGATACGATCGCACCCGCGGCGAGCCCGTGACCTGGCTGCTCACCCTCGCGCACTCCCGGGCCATCGACCGGCTCCGATCGCGTGCGGGGACGAAGAAGCGCGAGCAGGCGCTGGACGACGCTTCCGAATTCAAGTGTCTCGATGCCGATCCCGAGAGCGCTTCTGTGCTCGCGCAAAGGGCGCGCCTCGTGCGGCAGGCTCTCTCGTGCCTGAGCCCGGAGCAACGCGAGGTCATCGAGCTGGCCTACTTCGAGGGCCTCACCCACGTCGAGATCGCCGAACGGATCAAGCAGCCGCTCGGTACCGCCAAGTCCCGCATCCGCCTCGGAATGGTCAAGCTCCGCGATGCGTTGACTCCTGCTCAGGAAGGGTGGTCGATGTGACCGATACCAGAAACGACGCGCAGCGGCACGAACGACTTCAGGACGCCGCGGCGCACGACGTGATCGAGGGCACGGCACCGCTCTCCGATGCCGACGTCCTGCGACTCGACCCGGCCTACGTGGCCGCGCGCCTGGCCCTCGAGGAGCTTGCCGCCTCGCTGGCGCTCGCCGCACCTCTCTCCTCCCCGCCCGCGCATTTGAAGGATCGGCTCATGGCGCACCTCGCGAAGCAGGCGGCCTCTCAGAAGGAAGCCGCGCCGCAGAAGGACAATTCACCGGATAGCCCTTTCACCCGCCGTCCCGACGGAAGCTTCGACGTGATGGCCGGCGTGACCGGCGTGAGGACCAGCACCGCACCCTGGAAGCAGGCGCCTGTGCCGGGAATCGAGTACAAGGAGATCAGCTACGACTCCGAGCGCGGGTATTCCACGCGGCTCGTCCGTTTCGGACCGGGAGTGCGCTATCCCACGCACCGGCATGGCGGCACGGAGGAAATCTTCGTCCTCGAGGGGAAGGTGGAAGTGAACGGAATCCTGCTCCAGGCCGGCGACTATTGCCGCTCCGAAGCGGGAACGGAAGAGACCGGCACCTACACCGAGCTTGGCGCCCTGGCCATCGTGGTGTCGTCGGATCTCGACGAGGTCACGGCTTCCTGAGCCGTGCCTGAGCAGCGGTCCGAGTCACCTCGGACCGCTCGATTCCTAGTTGGTCTTCCTCGGAGCGTCGATGGGCGCGGAAGCTCCCGGCGGGGCGGGCGCCATCCCCCTCTTCACTTCCTTTTTGACTTCCTTCTTCTCGTCGTTCTTCTCGCCCTTGGCTTCCTCTTTCGCGACGCTCGCGGGGAGCTTGCAGCACTCGCGCTTCAGGACCGGCGAAAACTTTTCCTTGGCGCCCATCGTGGAGACGGACTCGAGGTAGTAGAAGTACGTCTTACCCATCGTCACGGCGTGGTCCTCGTAGCGATAGTCGCGCGGGACCTCGGAGTTTCCGGCGCCGGGGATCGCGCGCTCGTTCAGCACCTGGAACGGGCCCTTTTCGTCTTCGCCGCGGAAAACGAAGTAGCCGTAGTTGTCGACCTCGCTGGCCGTGGACCACTTCAGGGTGATTTTCGGATCGGGAGAATCGACGGGCGGCTTGGCCGCGGGCGTCGGGGTGGTCGAAACGGGCGTGGCGGCGGGAGCCTTGACACCCTTTTCGTCCGCGAGGGCCGTGCCTTCGATGGCCAGTCCCAGCCCGAGCGTGGCGAGGAGCAGCCCCATGGATCGACGTGAGTTCAGCATGCCTGATTCCTTCCTGGAGAACCGCCCGGAAGACGGCTCGAGCGGGGGCTCGGCCCCCGAGAGTCATTCGAGACGGGAGATGATAACCCGTTCGCGATGGGTTAGAAGCCGTTCGAGAAGGATGGAAGAGAAGCCTCCTACGGCGGGCCGATTCTCTTGAACAGGAAGCGTGGGGTGAGCCTCAGGGCCGCGCCGAGCAGCGCCCACCGGCGGAAGACGTAGAACACCTCGGCGCCGCGGTCCACGCGGGCCACGATCGAGCGGGCGGCCTGCTCGGGTGTGGCTGCCCAGAATAGCTTCTTGGCCGCCACGAGCCGCGTCCTCACGTAGCCGGGTTTCACCGTGACGACGCGCACGCCGTAGGGCGCGAGCCGGTTGCGGAGCCCTTCGAGATACGCGGTCAGCGCGGCCTTGGACGCGCAGTACGCCGGATTTCCCTTCCGTCCGCGGTCCCCCGCGATGGATGAGATCCCGACGATGGTCCCGGAGCGTTTCTCTCGCATGTGGTTCGCGACGATGCCCAGCATCTGAACCGCCGCCACGGAGTTGACCTGAAAAATGGCACCGTCGTCGGCGAACGACGAGGTCACGCCGTCGCCGTGCGGCATGACCGCGGCCGTGTAGAGAAAGAGATCGCAGCCCCCGTCCAGGGCTTCGTGAGTCGCCTCGCCGATGCGCTTCGCATCGAGGAGATCGCAGGGGACGAGGCGGGGCCGAGGGGACGCGCCCGCGGACTCCAGCTCGTCGGCCAGCACCTGCAGGCGCGCCCTGTCGCGGCCAACGAGCGTCAGCGCGCCTCCTGCCGCCGCGTATTCGCGACACAGGGCCTGGGCGATCCCACCCGTGGCACCGACGATGACGATCTTGCGCACGAGCACGATCTTGCGCCCGAACGACTCGTTCAGCCCCACAGCGCTTCGCGCCCGGCATGCCAGTCGCGTGTGACGTCGAGCCAGAACGCGAGCCCCGCATGCGAGCCGAACCCCCGGTAGAGCCTCTCGACGCGCGCGTCTTTGACCTTGCGATTCTTGAAGCGAAGGGCGGCGATCTTCTTGCGCGACCAGGAGTCCAGGCCGAGCCGGCCGTGACGCCCCAGCAGCCGCGAGAGCGTCGCGGCCGCATAGGGCCCGAAGCCGTTGTGCGCGCGAATCTCCTGTTCCACCTCTTCATCCGGCCGGGAGCGATCCTCCCAGCGGGAGAGATCGAGCTGCCCGCTCGCCACCTTCTCGGCAAACGCTTTCAGGAACGGAGCGCGATAGCCCAGGCTCACGTCCTGGCGCAGACGCGCCTCGGTGAGCCCCGCGATGAACGGCGCGTCGGGAAACGTCCCGTCCCGATCGAAGACGCCGATCAGCTTCGTCGAGATGACCTTCGTCAGCGCCCACGAGCAGTTGGTGGTCGCGAGCACCTTCACCGCGTCCTCGAACGGGTTCGGCGCGCGCAGGATCCTGCCGGCGCCGCGTTCCGCGATCCAGCCAAAGCCCTCCCCCTCACGCTCGCGACAGAGCGCATGAAAGGCCGTGAGGTCGGCATCGAGGTCGAGCACGCGGCGCACGATGGGCATCACCAATCGTGCGGTGACGCCTCCGCCCGCGCTCACGGCCAGCCCCTCGCCATCCTGCTGCACCGTCACCTGCGCGGCACGGCCGTCGACGAGCGTCTTGAAGGTGAGTATTCGTCCCCGCTCGTCGTATCGGAAGGGTGGCAGGTCGTACCACCCATGGCTGCGCACGACGAGATCCAGGTCCACCTTCGCGCCGAGGCGCACCGGTCGTCCGCTCAGAAGGGCTCGGGCTCGGGCGCCTGGTCGCGGGCCGGCAGCTCGAACATTCCCGCGCCCCCGGCGGCGTGCACCGGGCAGCGTTCTGTCGGCTCCGTCCCGTTCAGGAAGATCTCGGTGAACGTCGACGGGCAATCGGGACCGACGAGGTAGCCCGTGGTCGGATCGATGGGCACCTTCACCGTGCCGGGCGTCTCGGCGAACGGGGCCTCGAAGTAGTGCGAGGGCAGACGGCGGACGAAATCCGAGAAGATCGGCAGCGCGGCCTTGGAGCCCGACAGGTTCAGTCCGCGGTTGTCGTCGAAGCCCACCCACACGGCCACGAGGAGGCGCGGGGAGAACCCGATGAACCAGGCGTCGCGGCCGTCGTTGGTGGTGCCCGTCTTCCCCGCGAAGATGCCCTGCGCTCCCATGCTGCGCGCCGAGCCTCCCGTCCCACGGTTGACGACGCCCTGGAGCATCGCGTCGAGGACGGCGATGGAATCGGCATCCGCGCCGCGCTGCAGCGGCACGTCTTTCGTGTCGATGCGCTTCCGGTTTCCGCCCAGCAATCCGAGCACCGCGTTCGGGCGCATGCGGAAGCCGCCGTTGGCGAACGTGCAGTACGCACCCGCGATCTCCATCGGGCTGATCTCGAAGGCGCCGAGCGCGAGCGACGGATAGGCCTTGAGCTCCGACGTGATGCCCGCCGTCTTGGCCGCCTCGACGATGTCGGGCAGAAGCGTGCGTCCCGGCGAGACCTCGGTGACGGCCACGCGCACGGTGGGAATGTTTCGTGACTGCTCGAGCGCGGTGCGCACCGTCACCGGTCCGAGGAACTCGTTGTCGTAATTCTTCGGCGACCAGGTGGCGTCCTCGCCCTTGCCCCACACGAGAGCGATCGGCGTGTCCTGCACGATCGTCGCCGGGGTGATGGGGGGGACGAGGTCGCGACGCGAGAGAGCGGCGAGAAACACGAACGGCTTGAAGAGGGAGCCAGGCTGGCGGCGCGCCTGCACCACGCGATTGAACTGGCTGACCTGGTAGTCGCGCCCGCCGACGAGCGCGCGCACGGAGCCGCTCGACGGATCGAGGACGATGATGGCCGCCTGAAGAGGCTCGACCCCTTCCTTGCTCCGGAGCTTCTTGAACTTCTTCTCCAGCTCCTCGAGCCCGTGCTGCACGGCGCTCTGAGCGGCGTTCTGCATGTCGGGGTCCAAGGTCGTGAAGATCGAGAGGCCGTCTTCCTTGATCGAAGCGGACGACTCCTTCACCTGCGAGATCACGAAATCCACGAAGTGGGGCGCCACGATGCCCACGGCCGGCTTGCTCACCTTGGTGAGCGGCGCCACGGCCGCCTTGCGGTAGGTGGGCTCGTCGATCTTCTTCTGCTCGAACATGCCGCGGAGCACCAGCGCGCGGCGCTCCTTGGCGCGCTCCGGGGCGCGGAACGGTGAATAGCGGCCGGGAGACGAGATGACGCCGGCCAGGAGGGCCGCCTCGGGCAGCTCGAGCTGCGTGACGGATTTGCCGAAATAGAAGCGCGAGGCCTCCTCGACGCCGGTCACCGAGATCGCTCCCCGCTGGCCGAGGTAGATCTCGTTGAGGTACGCCTCCAGGATCTCGTTCTTGCTGTACTTGGCCTCGAGGACGACGGACATGATCGCCTCGATGGCCTTGCGCTTGAGGGTGCGATCCGGGCGCAGGAACATGTTCTTCACGAGCTGCTGCGTCAGCGTGGAGCCGCCCTGCATGGGCCCCTTGCGGTGAAAAATATCCTTGATCGCGGCGCCCACGAGGCGCTTGTACGAGATTCCCGAATGCGAGAAGAAAGAGCGGTCCTCGGTGGTGAGGATGGCGTCGATCAGCACCGGGGGAACCTGCTCGAGCTTGACGAGCGTACGGTCTTCCATCTTCTCGTCGAAGACGGAGCCGACGACCTCGGGCTCGAACACGGCATAGGGAAGCGGCGCGCCGTCCTGAGCACGCTTCACCGAGGCCACGCGACGTCCCGAGAACTCCAGCTGCACGGGGAAGCCAGCGAAGCGGCCGTAGGCCGTCTCGCGATCGTTGATGCCGACGGTGATGCGCCCGCGGGAGACGAAGACGCGGCCGCGGGACACGTCGGCGGTGTCGGTCTCGGCATAGCGAAGCCGCGCGAGCCGGCGCATCACGTCCTCGGGGCCGAGCGCGTCGCCTGGCCTCACGACCCAGACATCCGAATACAGCCGGGTGGGAAGGCTCCACCGCCGACCTTCCATCGTCCGGGTGACGACCCGGCCGTAGTACGCGACCACGATGAGCATCGCGGCCGCCATCACGCCGAGGAACCCGCCCCCCATGTAGAGAATCGGCTTCGGAGTACGGCGGACGCGATCCTTCAGCCGCAGCCACACGCGCTGGAGCCAGGCCCAGATCCGGAGCGCCAGAGCCTTCGACGAATCGCGTGCCTTCTCGAGCAGGGGTGGAACGTTCACGGCGAGAGTGTAGGGGACCGGCGCCAAACGGCGTGGGTCGCGTCGGGGGCCCCTGATTCCCTGCGATTTATATACGATACCCCCCTACGGTATTATTCCGGGCGGAGGCTCCCGGCGCGGCAGCTCTCGAGCGCGGGAGCGCGCATCCGCTCGCGGCAGCCATCCTCGCGGGAGCGGAACGACGCGGCGTCTTGATTCCGCGCGCGGAGGGCTTCCATTCCCACACCGGGAAGCGAGTCACCGGGACCGTCGATGGAAAGGAGGTGGCGCTCGGAAACGTCGTGCTGCTCCAGAATCTGAAGATCGACGCCGCGCCGGCGCTCGCGCAGGACGACGTGGGGATCGCGATGGGGACGAGAGCCGACATCGCGATGGAGAGCGCCGGCATCACGCTCGTGAAGGGCGACCTGCGCGGCATCCTGAGAGCGCGCCGCCTGAGCGCGGCCACGATGCGCAACATCCGCCAGAACCTGTTCTTCGCGTTCTTCTCCAACGCGCTCGGCGTGCCGATCGCGGCCGGGATCCTGTATCCCTTTCTCGGCATCCTGCTCAGTCCCATGCTCGCGGCCGCCGCGATGAGCCTCAGCTCCGTGTCCGTGATCGCGAATGCGCTGCGGCTGAAGCGTGCGCGGCTCTGAGTGCGGCTTCGGCTTTCGGCAGCTGCTGAGCAGGCAGCCGACAGCGGCGTTCACAAGGACAAGGGGTCCGGTCTGACTACATTCGGATATAATGATTTCATTATGCTTTCCCCGAGCACCTCCAAGGCCCTCGACGTCACCCACATGTCTCGGCTCTTCAAGGCGCTGGGCGACGAGACGCGGCTACGCATCGTCGCCCTCCTCTCTCATGACGAGCTTTGCGTCTGTCATCTCGAAGAGGTGCTTTCGCTCTCGCAACCCAACATCTCGCGCCAGCTCTCGGTGCTGAAAAACGCCGGCGTCGTCGAGCGTCGGCGTGAAGGCACCTGGGTCTACTACCGTCTGGCCGAGCAATCAACGCCCGACCGCGAACGTCATCTCTCGCTCCTGGTCGAGTCATTCAAAAAGCGAGGGGTCCTGAAGCGCGACCTCACACATCTGATGAAGATCCGCGGACCTGAAGCCTGTAAATGGCCGTGACCCCTGAGCATGTAAATCCGGCGAGCCTCGGGAGGCGTATCGCTGCCGAGGCACTCGGATCGTTTTTCCTTCTCGCTGCTATCGTCGGCTCCGGCATTGCCGCCGAACGGCTCTCCGGCGGCAACGGCGCCCTCGCGCTCCTCTGTAACGCGCTCGCGACGGGCGCGGCGCTCGCGGCGCTGATCCTGGCGCTCGGACCGATCTCCGGTTCGCATCTCAATCCGGCTGTCACGCTCGCGAGCGCGGCAGAAAGAAGCTTTCCGTGGCGCGAGGTGCCTCACTACGTCGCCGCCCAGCTCGGGGGCGCGTTCGTCGGTGTCGCTTGCGCGAATGCAATGTTCGGGGAAGCGATCCTCACGCCTTCGCATCACATCCGTTCCGGCTCTGGCCAGCTCCTGAGCGAACTCGTCGCGACGTTCGGGCTCCTTTTAGTCATCGCCGCGTGCTCGCGACGCCGGCCGGGCTCGACCGCCTTCGCGGTCGCGACGTACATACAGGCCGCCTACTGGTTCACGGCGTCGACTGCTTTTGCGAATCCCGCCGTCACGCTCACCCGCGCTCTCACCGATACCTTCACCGGAATCCGACCGGCCGACGTGCCGGGCTTCATCGCCGCCCAGCTTGTAGCGGTTGTTCTCGCAGGGCTGTTCTCACGCTGGTTCTTCGCTCAGCCGACGAGGGCACGTCACACTCTCGATTGGTCATCACTGTGACGCTCAGGAGAAGGTAGTGATTACCCAGAAGCGCATACTCTTCCTCTGCACTGGTAACTCGTGCCGTAGCCAGATGGCCGAAGCCCTGCTGCGCCATCTCCTCGGTGACGAAGTCGTCACCGCCTCGGCAGGCACCGAGCCGAAGCGCTTGCACCCCCTCGCCGTTCGTGTGATGGAGGAAATTGGCCTCGACATCTCGCACCAGCGATCAAAAGGCGTCGACAACGTGATGGGTCACTCGTGGGACCTCGTCATCACGGTCTGCGATCGGGCCAAGGAAAGCTGTCCTCTTTTCCCCGGCGACTCGGAGAAGCTTCACTGGAGCTTTGACGATCCTGCCGAGGCTCAGGGCTCCGACGAGCAGCGCGTCCACGTTTTCCGTCGGGTGCGCGACGAGATCCTCACGCGACTGCGGCACTTCGTCCTTTCGAAAAAACTCGAGCGGAAGAATCAAGAGATCCAATGAGCTGATGGGGCCCGTTACTACACGTGAACTCTTCTTGGCCATTTGCTACTCCATTTGCACCGCCACCCTCAACTCAGGCAATCGGACGCTTTTGAGCCAGCAGAGTCGTCCGTGCATGGCGCACAACCGTCGCCTGCGCCAATAACATCGACCTGAAGGGTCGTGTGCGCGATCTGGAGCTCGTGGCGAAGTCCTTCCGCAACGTTGGCAAGGAAATCCGGTCTCAGGCTCGGAACAGGCATCACGAGGTGTGCCGTCAGGGCAGTTTCTGTGGTGCTCAGCGGCCAGATATGGAGATGATGCACGTCGGTCACTCCAGGGAGTCTCTCGAGATAATCGCGCACGGCCTCTGGATCGATGTTTTCTGGAACCGCATCGAGGATCAGATTGATCGATCCTCGAAGCAGCTTCCAGGTACCGATCAGAATGGAAATCGCCAGCACGAGGCTCATCACCGGATCGAGCCATGTCCAGCCGGTGAAGTACATGACAGCACCCGCAATCACGACCGCGAACGAAAACGCGGCGTCGCCCATCAAGTGCAGGAAGGCGGCCTGGATGTTGAGGTCGTTCTTTCGCCCGGCGAGAAATGGAATGCTCGAGCCCAGGTTGATGATGACTCCGACGGCAGCGACGATCATGACCGTCTTGCTGGCGATGGGTGCCGGAGCGTGGAAACGCCGGATGGCCTCCCAGGCGACGCCGCCAGTGGCAAACAAGAGCAGAGCCGAGTTCAGGAATGCTGCGAGGATGGACGACCGACGCAGCCCGTAGGTGCGGCGGCTGGAGGGACCGCGTTTCGAAAGAACGCTCGCTCCCCAGGCGAGCACCAGCCCGAGGACGTAGCCAAGATTATGGGCCGCGTCGGCAAGGAGCGCGGTGGAGTTGGCCATGAAACCGAATACAGCGCCGAGGACGACGAAGGCCATGTTGAGCGTTGTCGCGATGAGGAAGGCGCGGCCGTGATCGGCGTTCGGGTTTGGAGCGTGATCGTGCCCTTGTCCCATCTGTCGACCTCAGTCCTTTGAGTTCGCGAGTCCCGGACCCGCACAGCAATTTCCGCACTGAACGCCACAAATGCCCTCCCAGCCCTCACGCACGATGAGCGGCACCATCACGAGGGCGGCCGCCGAATCGGCCCACCACCAACCAAAAAGCGCATTCAGCCCGAGCCCCGCGAGAAGAATGGCGGATAGGTAGGCGCAGAATTCAGTTTGCGTCGCGTCGGCATCGAGAGCCGCGCTTCCAAGCCCTCGTGCAACTCGCTTTTTTGCCCGCATGAGAAGCGGCATGACGACGACCGATGCGGCCGCGAGCACGATTCCTGCGGAACTCGACTTCGGGGCAAGATGAAATAAAAGCGATCTCGATGAATTCAACGTGACGTACGCGGCCAAGAGCAGAAAGGAAGCACCCACGACCCGAAGCGCCCGCTTTTCGATCCGGGCTCGCCGCGCCTCATCGGCATCGGATTGTAGGCGCCAAAGAAGCGCGAGCGCGGAAAACACCTCGATTCCGCTGTCAAAGCCGAATCCGACCAAGGCGACACTTCCAGCAAGGAGTCCTGTCCCGAGCGCGACGACGCCCTCGATGCAGTTGTAAGCGATGGTGACGTACTCGAGGCGTTTCCCCCGAGCGATCAGCTGGAGCCGATCGGTCGTCAGTCCGCCGGTCCGAGTCGCATGAACTGTCGTCATTGAAGCAGCTTTGTGAGCCGAGCCAGGACCTCGGAAAGCACTCGCCAGTCGTTTTGCGTGGCAGGTGATGCGAACAACGGCATTTGCCGATCGAGAACGCCTGCATCTTCTCGCAGATGGAAGAGGGCGAGACCGATGGAATTGACGTCCACCCATTCCGCCTCGAGGCTTTCATGAAAGGCTTTCGACTCAGAGACGAAGTGCTCGAGCCGCTCGATGAACTGAATGCCTGCCTCATCGTCTGAGCGCTCACCTCGACGCAGGACGTGAGATACATAGAACGTACGTTTGTAGAGTTCGTGTGATGCGCTCATTGCGCTCGTCCGAACTTCGCTTGTCATTCGAACCGGCCGGTAGCTGGGGTGGTACGAATCCGGCGCCTCGGTGTGATGTGCCGTCGCCGCAGCGTCCTCGGCCGCGCTTTCGGGTCGAACGGCCCGGAAGGGATCATCGTCGGCGTCCGGCGTTCGTCCTCGAGGAGCGACTGGGGTGAGACTTCGTTCGACGGCCCGGCCGGCGGCCACCACCGCCAACCAGTCCGGGCGAAGGGTTCTCGTCCAGCGTTTCTCGACGAGAACAGCTTGCACTGCCGCTGCTTCCTTCCGAAGCCGGCCCACCTCGATCCGCATCGTCGAAGGAAGGGCAGCTCCCCTGTCGAACTGTTCGTGCAAGTCATACACCGTCGAAGCCAGACCATCCATACGGGCAACGACTACCTCGGCAGCGGAGCCTAGCTGCTCGGGAGCGGTTCTCGCGAGAATGGAAGCCTGCCACGATGCGATCTCCATCGACTGCAACGCGTGCTGCAGCGCTCGCCTGTCGATCTCCGGTTTGACCTGGGCAAGCACCCAACTCGCGGTGATGGCTGAAGCAGCCGCGATGATCATTGCACCGACAAATCGACGCAGGCTCTTCGGGGCGCTCACGTACGATCTCCGTGGATTGCAGCAGGGCCCTCCTCGCCGCTGCGGATTCGAAGGGCGCTGTCGAGCCGACCCGTGAAAATCTTGCCATCCCCTCGGCGCCCGGTTCGCGCGTGCTCGCGAATCGCTCGCACGATCTCGGGGACTTCACTGTTCAAGCAATAGATCTCGATCCGAACGCCAGGCATGAACGAATTCACCTCCGTCTCTTCTCCGCTGCGAGGCGGATGGGACAGGTGTCGCCCGATCCCCGCAGTCTGAGTGACGGTCATGCCCGGGAAGCTGGGCAGCCGGCGCACGGCATCCAGCACGTTCTCGAGCTGGAAAGGCTGGATGAAGGCGATGATGAATCTGAGATCGTCGCTCATGACGTCTTACCTCCGGAGTTGGTGGTGCCATTGCCGGGCGCGAAAAAGCCATAGATCGTCGGAAGGACCAGAAGCGTCAGCAGGGTCGACGTGATGAGACCCCCGATGACCACCGTCGCGAGCGGCCGCTGCACCTCCGCACCCGCACCGCTCGCAATGGCCATCGGAATGAAGCCGAGAGAGGCGACGAGCGCCGTCATCAAGACCGGCCGCATGCGGAGACCACAGGCCTTCTCGAGCGCGTCCCGGGTGGAGTGGCCATGCCGCTCGAGGTCCAGAATCTGAGTCATCAGGACGACGCCATTGAGCACGGCGACTCCGAAAAGCGCGATGAATCCGATTCCCGCCGAGATCGAGAACGGGAGCCCCCGCAAGGCCAGAGCGAACACCCCGCCTGTGGCTGCGACGGGGATGTTCGCGTAGATCACCGCGGCCGGCTTCATCGCTCCGAACGTGAAGTACAACATGGCGAAGATGAGCGCGAGCGCCAGAGGCACCACGATGGCGAGCCTCTTGGTGGCCGAGGCGAGGTTCTCGAATTGCCCCCCCCAGCGGATGTAATAGCCGGACGGGATCTTCACCCGCCCTGTCAGTCGCGCGTTCGCCTCCTTCACGAACGAAGAGACGTCGCGCCCACGAACGTTCAGCTCCACGACGATGCGGCGCTGCACCGCCTCACGGCTGATCTGAGACGGGCCCGTCTCGATCGTGATCGCCGCGAGCTGGGCCAGCGGGACGCTCGTGCCGGAAGGCGTCGCCACGGGGACATTTCCGAGCGCGTCGATCGAGCTGGCGGCGGCGTCCTCGAGCCGAACCACGAGCGAGAATCGGCGCTGCCCCTCGAAGACCGTGCCGACGACCTTTCCCGCTCGTGCAGCCTCCACCGTATCGAGCACGTCGCCCACGGGGATCCCGTATCGAGCACATCGCTCTCGATCCACCTTCACGCGAATGTCCGGAAGACCCGCGGTCTGCTCCAGCTTCACGTCCTCGGCCCCGGGGACGGCGGACAGAACGCTCCGGATCTCGTCGCCTGTCTTCCGGAGCTGTTCGAGGTCAGGGCCGAAGAGCTTCACGGCCACGTCCGAGCGAACGCCGGCGATCAGCTCGTTGAAGCGCATCTCGATCGGTTGCGTGAACGAGAGCGCCGTGCCGGGAACGGCTTCACTCAGGGCCTTCTCCATCTTCTCGATGAGCTCGCCCTTCGTTCGAGCCGTCTTCCACTCGCTTTTCGGGGTGAGCATGACGAAGACGTCTCCAAGCTCGATTCCCATGACATCGGTCGCGATTTCGGGGCTTCCTGAACGCGTCACGACGGTCTTCACTTCGGGAAACCGCTTGAGCACCCTCTCGATGCGGCTCGTGCCCGCGATGGCCTCGGAGAGCGCAACCGAGGGCAGCCGCGCGGCTTGCAGCGCGATATCGCCCTCGTCGAGCTTCGGAATGAATTCTCCGCCCAGGCGCGTGGCGATGAGCGCTCCCAGGGCCACGAGAATGAAGACGCCGGCGATGACAGCCCGCTTCCAGGCAAGCGTCGCGTCCAGGAGGCGCAGGTAGCGCGTGCGGATCGCCCCGACGAAGCGAGGTTCGTGCTCGGCGCCGCTCTTCTTCAGGAACAGGGATGCGAGTGTCGGAATCAGAGTCAGCGTCAGGAGGAGGGAGGCGATGAGCGCGAAGACGACTGTCCACGCCATCGGCTTGAACATCTTCCCCTCGATGCCGCCCAGAGTGAGGATCGGGACGTAGACCAACGTGATGATCCCGACCCCGAAGGCGACGGGGCGGAGGACTTCGTGTGCGGCTTCCGCCGTGATCTGGCGAACTGTCTTGGTCTCGGCTTCCTTGTCGCCGAGGCGGCTCACGACGTTCTCGACGAGCACGACGGCGCCGTCGACGATGAGCCCGAAGTCGATCGCCCCCAGGCTCATGAGGTTCCCGGAGATTCGCGCATAGACCATTCCGGAAAAAGCGATGAGCATCGAGAGCGGAATCGCCGACGCGACGATCAAGCCCGCCCGCAGGTTCCCGAGAAACAGAAAAAGCACGGCCACGACGAGCACGCCGCCCTCGAAGAGGTTCTTCTCGACGGTCTTGATCACCTTTTTCACCAGGACCGTTCGATCGTAGTAGGGGACGATGCGCACACCCTTCGGCAACGTCGGCCCGATGTCATCCACCGCCTTCGCGACGCGTCCCGCGACCTCGAGAGCGTTCTCCCCCGCGAGCATCTGCGCCATGCCGATGACCGTCTCGCCGACGCCGTCCTTGGTCGCGGCCCCGATGCGCAGCATCGCCCCCTCCCGGACCGTCGCGATGTTGCGTATCGTGACCGAAGTACCCGTGGAGCTGGATTTCAGGACGATCCGCTCGATGTCCTCGAGGGATTCGACGAGCCCCTCCCCCCGAATGATGTACTGCTCGCGATTCCTCTCGATGTACCCGCCGCCGGCGTTTCCCGTTCCATGCTCGACGGCTTCGAAGACCTGCTTGAGAGACAGTCCATGAGCGGTCAATTTGGCCGGGTCGACGACAACCTGATATTGCTTCGGCAGCCCTCCCCAGACATTGACCTCGGTGATGCCGGGAACGCTCCGGAGCCGAGGGGCGATCTCCCAGTCGAGAATTGTCCGGCGCTCCATCGGCGAAACGCCCGCCCCTTCGACGGTGAACATGTACACCTCGCCGAGGCCGGTCGACACGGGGCCCATCTCGGGGTTGCCAAAGCCAGGTGGGATCGATTCCCTCGCCTGCACCAGCCGCTCGGCCACGAGCTGGCGGGCGAAGTAGATTCCGACACCGTCCTTGAAGACGACGGTCACCGAGGACAGACCGTATCGCGAGATCGACCGGATCTCGACGAGGTCGGGGAGGCCGTTCATCGCGGCCTCGATGGGATAGGTGACGAACTGCTCCATCTCGACCGGGCCCAGGGCGGGAGCCTTCGTGAGGATCTGCACCTGGACGTTCGTGATGTCGGGCACCGCGTCGATCGGGAGCTGAGAGAGCGAAAAAGCCCCCCCCACGATCACGAGAACGGCACCGATGAGAACGAGCGGGCGATTCGAGAGACTCAAGTCGACGATGCGACGAAGCACGTCAGTCCTCCGCCGCGAGCGTGGACTTGGCAAATTCGGATTTCAGAACGAAGCTGCCTTCGGTCACGACGTCTTCTCCGGTTTTCACACCCGAGAGAACCTCCGTGAAGCCTTCGAACGTGTGACCGGTCTCGACGGAACGGCGCACGAAGACGCCGGGCTGTACCTGAACGAAGACCTGGGTGCGACCTTCGAGCGTCTGGAGCGCGGACTGAGGAACGGCGGCCATCGCCTGCGCTTCACGCACCGGTTTCGGCACCTCGACCTGCCCTTTCACGAACATTCCGGGACGGAGCTTCTCGGCCCTGTTGTCGACAGTCGCTCTCACCCTCACCGTTCGGGTCGACGCGTCGACGACGCTGCCTAGAAAATCGATACGGCCGGAGAAAGTCTCCTGCGCGTATGCCTCGGTGCGCACCGTGACGAGAAGCCCGTCGGTCAAGAGCGCGAGGTCTTTCTCGAACGCTTGCAGGAAGACCCACACCTTTGACAGATCGGCGAGTGTCAGAAGGGTCTGTCCTGCTTCGACGAGCGAGCCGGGCGTCACCTTGCGATCGATGACCCGGCCAGCGAAGGGCGCCAAGATCGAAAGCCGTGGCAGCTGATCGACGATGTCGGGAGTTTGTCCCGCTGCGACCGCGCGTCGAATCTTCGTGACGCGCATCGTCGAGTCGCCCACCAGAGTCAGCGCACGCGCCGCGGCATCCGCAGCACTCTTCTTCGTCAGGTGGTCTCCCTCGCGGCTCTGCAGCTCCCCCGTGCTGATCGCCTTGGCCTCCGACAGCATCCGGGCTCGCTCCACGGCACGCGACGAGACTCTTTCCTCGGAAAGAGTCCGGACGAGATCCTCGCGCAGCTTGCCGAGCTCCGCGCTCTCGACCACCGCCAGCGTCGTGCCTTTGCTGACCCGTGCACCCAGATCGACGGGGATCGAGGTCACGCGCCCCTTGGCGCTCGAGCCGATCTGAAGAAGCCGGTTCTCGTCGTACTCGACACTTCCATTCAGGAGGAGCAGATGGGCGAGATCGACCGGCTGCACCTTCCACGTCGTGATCCCCGCCTCGGCAATCGCGGCCGCGCTGAGCTCGACCCTTTCCGGGATCGCGACCTCTTCGTGCGCCGTTGCGGCCTCCCTTTTTTCGGGAATGGCCTTTGGCTCGGGCTTCAGCGGCGCGCGGCGGCAGGCAAGGCTCGTCGCGAGGGCCAGAACGAACAAGACTCGGGGGTGCGTCATCGTGAACTCCAGATCGGGCGGCTTGGCCCCGTGATGCGTTCGACCTCGGTGAGCGCCATGGCGACTGCGCGCCGTGCTTCGAGGAGATCGCGTCGTGCCTCCCGGTGGGTACGTTGCGCGTCGAGGAGATCGAGGAGCGAGGTCTCACCGTGCTCGTAGGCGAGCCTGGCAAGCGCCACGCTTCGTTCTGCGACCGAGACGATCTCGGCCGAGCTGATGGACGCGAGAGTGACGGCAAGCTCGAGATCCTTGAAACGCCTCTCGGCATCCCGCGTCAGGGCGAGAAGGATTCGGTTTGCCTCCGCGGTCGAAAGCGCCGCTCGCGCCGCGGCCCGCGCAATCTCCCCGCGGTTGCGGTTCCAGAGCGGCACCTTCAGAGAGATGGCCGCTCCGCTGGCTTCCCGGTCCAGCTCGCGATTTCGGAAGAGAGTGAGTCCAACATCGGGCATGCGGGACCGCCGCACCGAAGTCAGCTGGGCGCTCGCTCGCTCCGCCTCCGCAACCGCAGCGCGATAGCGCAGGCTGTCCTTCAGGCCCAAATCGGAGGGAGACGACACCTTCTGATCCGCAGCAGGCATCGGAAGCTCCCCCGATAGAACCAGCGGCCGGGGCAGCGGCGAGATCACGAGAGCTCGGAGGATGGTCTCTGACGCCCTCTCCTCCCTCACAGCGGTTTGCAGCCCTCGATCCGCCTTCAGCCATTCCACTCGCGCCTTGAGGCGATCGACCTCGCGCGATTCGCCCACGTCAACCTTGCGAGTCGTCAGATCCAGCAGGGAACGAGCGTCGCTCTCGGCGTCACGCGCGACCGAGACGGCGTCGCGGGCGAAGAGCAGCTCGTCGAATGCCTGGCGCGCATCGATCTCGAGCTCCCATCGGAGCGTTTCACCGGAAATCTCCAGCCCCCGCGATTCGGCGGCTGCGACGCCGATGCCAGCGCGAAACGCGCCGGGCCAGGGAATCACCTGCTGAATGGACCCACCGATCTCGGACTTCGACGGTCCTGACCCGGCGAAAGATCCACTCTCGTCTCGAGCCCGAGCGCGCGCCAGCGACAGCTCCACGACGGGATCGGGAACCAGCCTCGCCGCGCTCCGCACCGCCATCGCCTCATCGGACAGCGCGCGCGCTGCCGAGGCGGAGGGATTCCCAGAAAGGACTGTCTTGACGAACGACTCTCGGGTCAGCGGCTCTTGCGAATACGCGAGCCGCGAAACCGAAAGGATGAATATCGATGCCGGGGCCATGGCCCCGCGAATCCGAAACGGCATTCCATACCTCCAAGGAACCCACGTCAGGAGCTGACGAAGCGGCGCTGCCCATTGCAGACACCGCGAGCGCGAACGGCGCTCAGGTCAGGGGAGGATGCGTGATCGGAGGGTCTTCGGCCCCGAGATCGTGAACCGCAAGACCAGGTGTCGTCTCTTGAGCGAGCATCGTCGGCTCGGAGCTCGGCGCCCCATCGACGGCGACTGCCATGTGACAAGCGCAAGGACAGACGACTGCCGGCGATTCTGGAGCGGAGGTGCCGTCGGATGCGAGGACGCTGCAAAGATCCGGACTCGTTCCGAGCTCCACGAGCAGGTCATCGGCGCACGGAGTTGCAAAAGAGACGGCACTGAACGCCAGAAAGGCGATGAGGACCGCCCGCATCAGCGCTGGAACGAACGACCTCGTCACGAAACCGACTATACACTCGCGTTTCTCTGCTTCTCGGAACGTTCCGGCAGCCCCAGCGTTCGAGGATGTCGATCAGGTGTTGACCCGGAGGCTTGCTCTTGATCGGAATTAGCCGCGAATCAACGCTAT
>JBDSFL010000040.1:0-17460 GCA_039919545.1 Thermoanaerobaculia bacterium
GCGCGGTGGGCGCGGCGTCGGCCCCTTCGACGACGTTGAGCAGCGTGACGAGGTTTTCATTCAGCGGTTCGAGCCCCGGCTCCTGGGTGCCCGGATCTCCCTCGAGGAGCAAGCCCACGCGCGCCGCCAGGGCCTTCAGCCGCTCGCCGGCCTTACCGCCGCTCTTCGCCCGCCGTGCGCTCAGCTGCGTGCGCAAGGAGCGCGCCGCCGTCACCGCGGCGTGATCTCGATCGAGCGCCGCGCAAAGGCGCGAGGCGGCGTCGAACTGGCTCTTCAGATCCTCGGGCGAGGTCTCCACGCGCGGATCCATCCGCACCACCAGCGGCTGCGTGAGAGTCTGTCCGCCCGCCTTCAACGTGACGGTGTAGGTGCCCTGGAGAATCGCCGGACCGATCGGGCCGCGCGGCGTGTTGCCCGGGATGGCCGAGATGGGGAACTCGTGCTCCAGCGCCGCGGGAGCGGGCCCGTGCAGGTCCCACACGAAGCGGTGCATCCCCGCCTCGACGGACGGGACACGCACGGGGCGCACCCAGAAGTCCGGGATGATGAGCGGCTCGTCGTCGAAACGCTCCGGCCGATCCGTGCTCGCGTAGCGTCGCACCAACTTGCCTGTCGCGTCGGTGAGCTCGAGCGTCACCGGCCCTGCCGCTTTTTCGGCGAGGTGGTAGTTCACGATCGCGCCGTCGGGCGGGTTCTCGCCGGCGGGCTCCTCGGGAGGAACGGGCGTATCGGTGTACTTGCTGCGCCGGACGCGCGTCGCACGCTGCGGCACGAACAGCGTGATCTTCGCGCTCGCGATTTCGGCATTCAGCTGCCGCAGAGGCGTGAGGTCGTCCAGGATCCAGAACGAGCGGCCGTGCGTGCCGACCACGAGGTCGTCGCCGTGGACCACGAGGTCGCGCACGGAGCTGGCCGGGAGGTTGAGCTGCAGCGGCTGCCACGAGTCGCCATCGTCGAAGGAAACGTGCACGCCGTTCTCGGTACCGGCATAGAGCAGGCCCTTCCGCACCGGGTCCTCGCGCACCGCGTTCACCGGAGAATCGGGCAGCCCGGTGACGATCTCGCTCCAGCTCTTGCCGCCGTCGCGCGTGCGCAGCACGTGAGGGCGCAGGTCATCCAGGCGGATCCGGTTCACGGCGGCGTAAGCGGTCTCCGCATCGAACCGCGAGGCCTCGAGGAGAGACACCTTGCTCCACGCGGTCAGCACCGGAGAGGAGGCGGGAGTGACGTTCTTCCAGCTCGCGCCGCCGTCGCGCGTCACGTGAATCAGCCCGTCGTCCGTGCCGGCCCAGATCAGGTTCACGTCCAGCGGCGAGGGGGCAATCGTGTAGATGACGCCGCGCCGCTTGGCGCGCAGGCCCTGCTCCAGCTCGGGAGTCTTGTAGACGCCCACGTTCGCGGGCACGTCGAAGGCCTCGCGCGAGAGGTCGGGGCTGATCACGTCCCAGCGCGCCCCGCCCGACGTGGTCTTGAACAGCACCTGTCCCGCGTAAAAGAGGATGCGTGGATCCTTGGGCGAGAAGACGACCGGCGCCGTGCGCAGGAAGCGGTAGCCCGAGCCGGGAACGGGCGCGGGGCTCACGTCCTGCACGTCGCCGGTGGAGTGGCGGAATCGCGTCAGCTTCCCGCCGTAGACGAGATCGGAATCCAGCGGATCGGGGGCGACGTAGCCGTACTCCTCCGCGCCCACGGGATGCCAGTCGCGGCCTGTGATGCTTCCCGAGTCGCCTCGGCTGGCCACCCCGGCCGAGCCGCTCTCCTGCTGCCCGCCGTAGACCCAGTACGGGAACCGGTCGTCGGTGGACACATGGTAGAGCTGCGCCGTCGGCTGGTTGTACCAGGAGCTCCAGGTCTCGCCGCCGTTCACGCTGATCGTGGCCCCCTGATCGCTCGCGAAGAGCAGGATCGACGGGTTGGCGGGGTCGATCCAGATCGTGTGGTAATCGTCCCCGCCCGGCGCCCCCTTGATGCACGTGAAGCTCTTGCCGCCGTCGTCGGAGCGGTACGCGGCCGTGTTGGCGACGTACACGATGTCGGGGTTCTTCGGATGCACCTTCACCTCGGCGAAATCCGCAGCGCGCCCGTTCACCCGCTTCTCGCCGTTCACCTTTGTGAAGCTCTCGCCGCGATCGTCCGAGCGGTAGAGCCCGGCGGCGTCTCCCTTCGCCTCGACGGCCGCGTAGAGGCGCTTCGGATCGCTCGGCGCGATGGCCAAGCCGATGCGGCCGAGACCCTGCGCGAACGTGGGGAGGCCCCGCTCGAGCCGCCGCCAGCTCGTGCCGCCGTCGGAGGATCGAAACAGCCCGCTTCCGGGTCCGCTGAAGACGCCGTTCTCCCACGGCCCCAGGCGCGACGCCCAGAGCGTGGCGTAAAGCGTTTCAGGATCCCGGGGATCGAATGCCAGCGCGATGGCGCCGGTGTCGGCATCCTTGTACAGGGACTTGCTGAACGTCTCGCCTCCATCCGTGGAAAGAAAGACGCCGCGCTCCTCGTTTGGCCCGTAGGGGTGTCCGAGAGCGGCGACGAAGAGGCGCTTGGGATCGCGCGGGTGAACGAGGATGGCGCCGATCTGCTGTGCGGACCGCAGGCCGAGGTGGCGCCAGCTCTTGCCGGCGTCGGTGGAGCGGTAGATGCCGTCGCCCACCGAGAGGTCGGGGCGTTGCAGACCCTCGCCGCTCCCGACGTAGATCACGTTCGGATCGGACGGAGCCACGGCCAGCGCCCCGATCGACTGCGTCGCCTGCCCATCGAAGATCGGTTTCCAGACCCGCCCCGCGTCGTTCGTGCGCCACACCCCGCCGTTGTTGACGCCGATGTAGAAGACGTTCGGCTGCCCGGGCACCCCGGCCGCGCCGACGGTGCGCCCGCCGCGAAACGGTCCGATGCAGCGCCAGCGCAGCTCGGAAAAGAGGCGCTGGGGAAACGCACCGGCTTGTGCTTCGGGGGGTGTGCCGGCGGTCAGCGCGATCCCGATCGCGAGCAACGAACACGAGCGTCGAAGTGATTGCACGCAGGTCCTCCGGTTCTCTGAAGGTCAGCAAGAGTATCGCCGGAGAGCGCCCGGTTTCTCACCCCCCAGGCGCTCTGCCGCCTCTTCACGAGCCGCGAGTCGCCAGCTCCTTCGCGAATCGATAGCCGTGCAACGCCATTCTCCTCAATCCGCTTGACTTCTTTTGAGGCCTTGTCAAGCTCGCGGGGATCCACGTTTTTCGGGTTCTTCGAGTCTCTGGCGGTCATGGCGGTCGATCGAAGCGGAGCTGCAGCCGCGTGCTGGATCACACCGGGAAAGGGGACGCATGAAGGGAAGACACCAGGACCACCCGATCGCTCTCGAGCTGCCGGGCCGGGAGGCTTCGAGATGAGCGCCGCCGGCGCCATCTCGGGCGGGGAACGCCTGATCACGCATGCCGAAGAGCGGCGCGTCATCGTCGCCTCATCGGTCGGCACCGTCTTCGAGTGGTACGACTTCTACCTCTATGCGACGCTGGCGCCTTTCTTCGCTGCTCTCTTCTTTCCCAAAGGAAACGCGACGGCGGCGCTCCTTTCCGCGTTCGCCACCTATGCCGCCGGGTTTCTGGTCCGCCCGTTCGGGGCGATCGTCTTCGGCCGTATCGGCGACATGGTGGGCCGCAAGTACACGTTCCTGATCACGATCTCCGTGATGGGGTTCGCAACGGCGGGCGTCGGGTTGCTGCCGAAGTACGAGACGGTCGGCATCGTCGCTCCCATCCTCCTCGTCACGCTGCGCCTGTTGCAAGGCCTCGCTCTCGGTGGCGAGTACGGCGGCGCGGCCACGTACGTGGCCGAGCACGCCAAGGATTCCAGGCGGGGCTACGCCACGAGCTGGATCCAGACCACGGCCACCGTGGGCTTCTTCCTCGCCCTCATCGTGATCCTCATCTGCCGCAAGGCGATGGACGCGCCCACGTTCACCGACTGGGGCTGGCGCATCCCGTTTCTCATCTCGATCATCCTCCTCGGCATCTCCATCTACATCCGGCTGAAGCTGCAGGAGTCGCCCGTGTTCCTGCGCATGAAAGCGCAGGGAAAGGCGTCCAAGTCGCCCCTTAAAGACAGCTTCCTTCGCTATCCGAACAACAAATACGTGGCGCTGGCGCTGTTCGGCGCGACGGCAGGACAGGGCGTCGTCTGGTACACGGGGCAGTTCTATGCCCTGTTCTTTCTCCAGATCACGCTCAAGCTCGACTTCGTCACCACGTACTTGCTCATCGCGGCCTCGCTCGTGCTCGCCACCCCGTTCTTCATCGTGTTCGGAGCGCTGTCGGACCGCATCGGTCGGCTGAAGATCATCCTGTTCGGCTGCCTCATCGCGGCGCTCACCTACATTCCGCTCTTCAAGGGGCTGACGCACTACGTGAACCCCGGGCTCGAGCGCTACGGCAGCACCGTGCCGATCACGGTGTCGGCCACGGAGTGCAAGTTCCATATCTTCGTCCTGCCGAGCACGGTCTTCACGCCGTGTGACAAGACGAAGGACCTGCTGACGAAGTCGGGCCTCTCGTTCGAGTCGCTTCCGGCAGAAGGGACCGAACCTGTCGTGACGCGCATCGGAGACCAGGTCGTGAAGGGGTACGACGAGGTCGAGCTCAAGGCCGCCCTGAAGGCCACGGGCTACCCGGCGGCACCGAACAAGGACGAGATCAATTACCCGATGACCCTCCTCATCCTGTTCATCATGGTGCTCTACGTGACGATGGTGTACGGGCCGATCGCGGCGTACATCGTGGAGCTCTTCCCGACGAACATCCGCTACACGTCGATGTCGCTGCCTTACCACATCGGGAACGGCTGGTTCGGCGGCATGCTGCCGCTCCTGGCCACGGCAATGGTCGCGTCCTCGGGCAACATCTACTACGGGCTCTGGTATCCCATCTGGGTGGCGATCGGCACCGTGATCATCGGCGTCCTGTTCCTGCGGGAGACCAAGGACAACAAGATTCACGACGTCGACATCCACGCGGATCACTAGCCGACAGGCCGATCCCGCCGGGCCTCTTCGCCCGGCGGGATCCCCGGTTCCCGGTTCGCTATGGCTCTGCCGATTTCGCGCGGGGCTGCTAACGTAAGGGGCGGAGCGGCGGCCATTCCTGTCCCGGCCGCGCAGGGCGTCTTGCGGACGCAAGGAAGGAACCCTTCCATGGCAAAAGCGATTTCCCCCGCCGACCCCGGCCTCACCGGCACGACCCCCGAGGCGGATCTCGACACGCTCCTGCTCGAAGATCGGCGCTTCGCGCCTTCCGACGCTTTTCGCCGCGAGGCCAACGCCAACGATCCCGGAATTTACGCCCGGGCGGCGGCCGACCCGGAGGCTTTCTGGGCCTCGTTCGCCGGCGAGCTCGACTGGATGGTGCCGTTCCGCAAGATCCTCGAGTGGCAGCCCCCGGATGCCAGGTGGTTCCTCGGGGGCAAGCTGAACGTCTCGTCCAACTGCCTCGACCGCCATCTCACGACGGCGCGCCGGAACAAGGCCGCGATCATCTGGGAAGGCGAGCCGGGAGACGTCGTCACGCTCACCTACAAGCAGCTGCACCGGCAGGTCTGTCTGTTCGGAAACGTGCTCAAGAAGCTCGGGATCAAGAAGGGCGACGTGGTCTGCATCTACCTTCCCATGATCCCCGAGGCCGCCATCGCGATGCTGGCATGCACGCGCATCGGCGCGATCCACTCCGTCGTCTTCGGCGGCTTCTCCGCAGACTCGCTGGCCGAACGCATCAAAGACGCTTCCGCCAAGCTCGTGATCACGGCCGACGGCGGCTGGCGCCGGGGCCAGCACGTGCCGCTGAAGCGGACGACCGACGAGGCGCTGCGCGACTGCCCGACGGTCGAGAACGTGGTCCTCGTCAAGCGGGGTGATTTCCCGTGTCACGTCCAGGAGGGACGCGATCACTGGTACCACCGCCTCATGGCCGATTCCTCGCCCGACTGTCCCGCCGTGCCGATGGACTCCGAGGATCCTCTCTTCATCCTCTACACCTCGGGAACCACCGGAAAGCCCAAGGGAATCTTGCACACCACGGGCGGCTATCTCACCGGCGTGTATGCCACGACCAAGCTCGTGTTCGATCTCAAGGAAGAGGATCTCTTCTGGTGCACCGCCGACATCGGCTGGGTCACGGGCCACAGCTATGTCGTCTACGGGCCGATGGCCAACGGGGCGACGGTCCTGATGTACGAGGGAACTCCCGACTGGCCCGAGAAGAACCGCTTCTGGCACCTCATCGAAAAATACGGCGTGACGGTTTTCTACACGGCGCCGACGGCGATCCGCGCGTTCATGAAGTGGGGAACGGAGTATCCAAAAGGGAGCGATCTGTCGTCTCTGCGCCTGCTCGGCTCCGTCGGCGAGCCGATCAATCCCGAGGCATGGATCTGGTACAACGAGGTGATCGGCCAGGGGCGCTGTCCGATCGTCGATACCTGGTGGCAGACCGAGACCGGGCACATCATGATCACGCCCTTGCCCGGTCTGATCACCACGAAGCCGGGTTCGGCCACCCTGGCCTTTCCGGGAGTCGACGCCTGTCTTCTCGACGAGTCGGGCAAGGAGGTCGAGGTCGGCGGCGGCTACCTCGCGCTCCGGAAGCCGTGGCCCGGAATGCTGCGCGGCATCTGGGGGAACCGCGAGCGCTTCGTGAAGTCGTACTTCTCGAAGTGGTCCGACATCTACTTCGCGGGAGACGGAGCCAAGCGAGACGACGACGGCTACTTCTGGCTGATGGGACGCGTGGACGATGTGATGAACGTCGCCGGGCACCGCATCGGCACCATGGAGGTCGAGAGCGCGCTCGTGGACAACCCGATGGTGGCCGAAGCCGCCGTCGTGGGCGTGCACCACGATCTCAAGGGGACGGCCATCGCGGCATTCGTCACGTTGAAGGCGGGCTTCCAGCCCTCGGACGAAGCCATGGACGAGCTGAAGGAGCATGTCGTGAAGAAGATCGGCGCCATCGCGCGTCCGGACAAGATCCTCTTCGCGGGCGATCTCCCCAAGACGAGGTCGGGAAAGATCATGCGGCGCCTGCTGCGTGACGTGGCGGAAGGGCGAGCGCTCGGCGACATCACCACGCTCGCCGACCCGAGCGTCGTCGAGGCTCTCAAGGAGCAGTACGAGGAAAAGGAAGGGTGATCGACACGGAGGCTTCCGCATGGTGCGGAAGCCTCCGTGTTCTGCCCCTCTACTTCTTTGCGGTCTTCGCCGCGTCGGGCATCACGACGTCCCACTTACCCATGCAATCGACGTAGACCGTGCAGTCGGCGCCGGCCACGCAGGTGGTCGAGTGCTTCTTCTTGGGACCGAACGAGAAATAAGAGCCGGGCCCCAGCTTCTTGGCGGTGCCGCCTTCCGGGGTCAGCTCCATCGTCCCGGACACCACGATGACGTCGTGGGCCGCGGTGTGAAAGTGAGTCGGCACCGAGAATCCACCGGGGAATCTGTGCATCGCCCCGTGCGCCCCCTTCTCGGGATCTCCCCACACCACGGCCATCTTCACGCCCGGAGGTGAGTCTTTCGGCTCCACCCACTTCAGCTCGTCGGCGGCCATGAGCACGACCTTGCCGCCGGCCCCCGCCTTGGCCCCCATGGGCGCCTTGGCTTTTTCGGCGGACTGCCCCTGCGCGGTGTGCACGAGTCCGAATGCGAGGAAAAGGGCCACGGACAGGATTGGGATTCGTCTTGCCATGAATTCCTCCTTCCCGGAAGCACCGGGTGGGGAATTATTCGCCCAGCGCACGACGAACGGCAAAGTATTTGGGTAGCTCGGCCCGGCTGGACCAACGGGTGTCAGCGCGCCGGCTGGCCCGGGACGAACGTGCCGTCGCCGGAGATCTGGTCGATCACCGTGGCGTATGCGGCCACCGACGCGCCGCCCGAGATGCCGTCCACGATGACAGTGAGGTTCTCGCGGTTGCCGGTGAGGCCGCCGAAGAGCGTGCCGTCGTCGAGCTGCACGACGCTGTCGAGCGAGGTCAGGCGCACGGGCCTCGAACGGAGCAGACGGCCGGCGGCGTCGTGGATGCGCACGGTGGCCTCGGCGGAGAGATCCGTGTCGAGCTGCCCCGCGCGAGGCAGCAGGAAGAGCGCCACGTTGCTTCGGCGCGCGTCGTCGGATTGCAAACCCGAAAGGATGAGGCTGCGCGTGCTCCCTTCGGCCGAAGCGCCGTCCTCCGGCGTGAAGGCGGGAACGCGAAGGCCGACGTCGCCCGTGGGTTGAACGTTGTACGTGCGGCCCAGGACGAGGAGAGGCTCGGTGTTCGAATCGCCCGGCGCGATGTCGACGTAGGAGCCGGCGTAGCTCGTGGCGTCGTCCTCGTCCAGGCCGAGCCATTGCTTCACGAAGTCGTCCAGCTCGAAGCTCCCGCGCGCCACCAGCGGCACGCTGCGCACCACCGAGCGCCGTTCCGCGGTGCCGTTGGCCGCGCGATACGAGAACGAAACAGTCACCGCGCGCGCGTGCTCGGAGGGATTGAACAGGACCACGTCGCTGCGCCACACGGTGCCGCGCGCGCCCTGCGAGCGGACGATGCCGGGGAGACGGTAGCTGGCGCTGGGGCGGGCGCACGGGGTGATGAAGATCGGATCCTTGGAGGCGTTGTCGATGACGGTGGCGTAAGGCGCCACGGCCGTGCCGTGCAGGAGCGTGACGAGCGCCGTGAAGCCATCGACCGGTGAGCGGTGCCCGGCGCCCGCGGGAGGCGCGGCCGAGAGGACGTGCGTGAGCTGCACGACGCCGAAGGGCGCCAGGTCGAAGCGCACCGGCACGCCGAGCGAGCGGCCGTCGGCTCCGGTGAAGCGCACCTCCACGGAGGCGGCATCGCCCTTGAGGTTCGCCACGCCGAAGTTCGTGTAGTGATTAGCCGTCTCGCGCAGCCCGATCAGCGCGCTCTCGGTACGCGAGCCGGCCTCGATTCCCTCGGCGGTCGACATGAGCGCGTTGGAGAGGCCGGTGGTTCCCCTGCCCGGCGCTCCCGCATCGTACGTGCGCGCCGTGATCGAGGGCGTGGCGGGAATGACGTCGCCGCGAAAGACGAGAGCGCCGAACGTGCCGCGGGGCCGGTAGAACGGGGCGCCGCTGAGCACGTTCACGAGCGTGACGGACTGCAGCGGCGCCAGCGTGAGACCCACCCAGCGCGGCTGCTCGCCCTCGGCCAGCGCGACGCGGGCGTCGAGGAAGGCCACCGACAGCGCCATCGGCTCGGTGACATGAGGGTTGAAGATGGCGATGTCTGACTGCCACAGCGCGCCGCTGAGCCCCTCGGTGTACGCGATACCGGGAATCAGCCACTGCGGGGCGTCGGGCGGGGCGAGCACCGTGAAGCGCACGGGCGCGGGCGTCGTGGTCTCGGCCAGCCCGGCGCGGCTCACCGTCAGCTTCACCGCGAAATTTCCCGCGGCGGAGAACGCGTGCACCACCGGCGAGCCCGTGGCCGTGGCGCCGTCGCCGAAGTCCCACACCACGCGGTCCGCGGCGTCGCGGGCCGTGAAGCGCAGCGCGCGATTCGCGGGCACCCGGAGCGGATCGACCGCGGAATCGTCCAGATAGCGCACGTCGTATCCCGCCGTCAATGCGGAGCCGAGCGTGCCGGACACGGACACCGTGACGCTCTTCGATTCGGAGCCGCTCGCGACCGTGGCGACGAACTGGGCGTCGGTCGGGGAGGTGTAGGCGTGGACCGGAGCCGCCTCCGGGGAGGTGGCGCCGTCGCCGAAGGTCCAGGTCGGCGCCGCCGTGCCTCCGAGCAGCGTGAACTTGAGGCGCGAGCCGCTGGTGGCGTGGTACCCGGCGGCGTCTTTCATGATGGCAAAACCGGTATCGGCGTCCTTCACGGTGACGTCGAGGGCGGCGAGGAGGGCAGAGCCGCTCAGGGGCCCGAACGCGATCCCGGCCAGGAGGAGCGAACAGATTCTCGTCAGACGCTGGGTTTTGACGACTCTCATCAAACTCTCCAGCCCGTAAATAGCAAGCGGCGAGCCAGTTTGCCCGCGAGACCGAAATGAGGTTCTAACCCACTGTGCGGGCACTATTTCCGGTGCACGCCGAAATGCGCGCGCCGTCGCGAATCGGAAAATCAGGTCTCCGGCCCGGATGCACGCTTTTCATTCCGTGCGCCCCGTCACGGAACCAACAATCCTTCGGGTAGACTCGCGAGTCGCAATTCATGAGCAAAACCCGGAGGCTCTTTGAGGAAAACGTCGCATGGATAAGCGCCTGAAGACGACCGAATCGCTCGACGCCGAGGGCACGTCGCTGCCGGAAAACGCCTACACCGAGCTCGCGCCGGGCGAGGTGTACCAGCCGCTCGTCTCGCCGGAGCAATCCCCTCCGGAGATGACCTGGCGCGCGGTGATCTGGGGGACCGTTCTCTGCGTCCTCTTCACCGTGGCCTCGGCCTACTCGGGGCTCAAGGTCGGGCAGGTGATGGAGGCGGCCATTCCGATCTCCATCCTGGCCATCGGGCTCGCCCGCGTTTACGCGCGGCGCTCGAGCGTGCTCGAGAACGTGATCATCACCGGCATCGGCGGCGTCTCGGGCGCCGTGGTGGCGGGCGCGATCTTCACGCTGCCGGCGCTCTACACGCTGCAGCTCAACCCGCACTGGGTGCAGACGACCTTCATCTGCCTGGCGGGCGGCTGCATGGGCGTGCTCTTCCTGATCCCCCTGCGCCGCTACTTCGTGCGCGAGATGCACGGGAAGTTCCCGTACCCCGAGGCCACCGCCATCACCGAGGTGCTCGTCACCGGAGAGAAGGGGGGCTCGCAGGCGCGCCTGCTGCTGCAGTCCACCGGCATCGCCGCGGTTTACGACTTCTTCGTGACGACGTTCCACGTCTGGCAGGAGACGGTCGACCTCCAGTTCGTCCCGGTGGTCAAGACCATCGCCGAGAAGGCGCGCGTCGTGCTGCGGTTCGACGCGGTCGCCTTCATCCTCGGCCTCGGCTACGTGATGGGCCTGCGCTCCTCGATGATCCTCTGCGCGGGGGGCGTTCTGTCGAACCTCGTCCTGGTGCCGGTCATCTTCATGATCGGCCGGCATTTTCCCGAGGCGGTCTATCCCGGCAAGGTCGCCATTGCGCAGATGGGCCCCGAGACGATCTACCGCTCGTACGTGCGGCTCATCGGCGTCGGGGCCATCGCCACCGCGGGGATCTTCGGCATCCTGAAGTCGCTCAAGATCGTCGTGGGCTCCTTCTCGGTTGCGGTGAAGGCCTTCCAGCACGGCGAGGAAGCCGGCCTGGAGCGCACCGACCGCGACATCTCGGTGATGTCGATCCTCATCGGGGCGGTCGTCTCGACGCTCGGGATCGCGCTCTTCTTCGGCAGCCTGAAGCCGACGATTCCGGTCCTGCTGATCGGTCTCCTCCTCACGCTCGTCTTCTCCTTCTTCTTTGCTTCCGTCGCCGCGAACGCCATCGCGACCACGGCGCGCAACCCCGTCTCCGGCATGACGATGCTCACGATCATCCTGTCCTCCATCGTCCTCCTGCGCTTCGGCGTCTCTGGCACGACGGGGATGTTCTTCGTGATGGCCATCGCCGGGATGGTCTGCACCGCGCTCTCGGTGTCGGGTCAGGCCATCACGGATCTGAAGGCCGGTTACTGGCTCGGGTCCACTCCGGCCGCTCAGGAGAAAGTGAAGTTCGTGGGCGTCATCGCCGCGTCCATCGCGGCCGCCGGGACGATCTTCATGCTCGCGCGCGTCTTCCAGTTCGGCGAGCAGGCCCCGGGCGATGCCCGCACCGTGCTCGCGGCCCCGCAGGCGGCCATCATGAAGACGCTCGTCGAGAACTTCATGAACCGCCAGCCGGTCGCCTACGTGCTCTTCGGTGCCGGCGCCATGATCTCGGTCCTCATGGAGATGCTCGGCGTTCCCGCGCTCATCTTCGCGCTCGGCATGTACCTGCCGCTCGAGCTGAACTCGCCCGCTCTCGTGGGCGGCTTCCTCGCGCACCTCGTGACGAAGAAGTCGGAGAGGGCCGGCGGCGCGCGCGGCCGCACGATGCGGGAGCGGGGCGTCATCATCGCGTCCGGCCTGATGGCCGGCGGGGCGCTGGGCGGCGTCTTCGGCGCCGCGCTTCGGCTCTTCCCGTGGTACAGCGAGGACAACATCAGGACGCCGTTCTACGGCAACGCCGCGGTCTCGCAGCTCGTCTCGATCTTCTTCTTCCTGGCGCTCTGCATCTATCTCTACGTGGACGCCGTGCGCCAGGAGAAGGAAGCGGCGTGAGTACGGCGGGGAGCCCCGCGCTGGACCGGCTGATCGGCGACGCGATCCTGGGCATCGACACGCTCTGGGGGGGCGACGTGCTGAACCCTTCCGGCACGGGACGCTTCATCGCGGACTCGTGGTTCTCCGACGAACCGCTCCCCGCGGGGTACACGCACGAGGCCGCGGCGAAGATCCGCGAGAGCGGCGGCGTGTCGGCGGAGAAAGTCGATCACGCGTCGATCGAGCGCTATCTCGCGGAGGTCGACGTGAAGGGGGCGATCGCGGGCGTTACCGCGGAAGCCAAGACGATCGGCGGCAGGCGAGGCGCCTACCTCGAGGGCCTCGCCGCCTGCTTCGACGTGATGTGGGACCTGGCGATGGAGCTGCTCGGCAAAGGGGAGAAGGTTCCCTACGCCCGCTGCGTATCGACGATCACCGGCAAGCCGCCGGAGCCCTCCGATCCCGCGGGGAAGCGCCAGCGCCTCGGCGCGCTGCTCGCCGCGGCGGGGCATCCTGGCGAGCTGCTGGCCGCGGTGGATGCGTGGCGCGCGGAGCGGCTCGTCCCGCAGAAATCGATCCCGGCTCTGGGGGCCGCGTTCATCGCGGAGTTCGACGCGCTCACGGTGAAGAACATGGTCGGCCATTTTCCGCGCGAGCTGGCTTCGGTGCCGCGCGCGAACGTGCAGTTTCTCCCGATCGAGAACGCGTGGTTCTCGGGCTCGATGAACTACCTCGGCCGGGCGCGCCGGAACGATGGAGAGCCCGAGTACGAGGCCACGTACGAGCTGAACGCCGCGCTGCAGATCTCGGTTCCCGAGTTCCAGCAGCTCGTGAGCCACGAAGTGGTGCCGGGACACGTGACGACGTTCGCGTACCTGCAGAACCTCTTCGTGCGGCGGCGCGTGGGCTTCGAGGCGTCGGTGCTGACGATGAACACGCGCCCGGCCGCGCTCTTCGAGGGCATCGCCAACAACGCGATCCTGATGGCGCACGGCGTCACGGAGGTCGAGCAGCTTCCGGACCGTGACCTGCAGATCGGCGTTCTCCTGGCGCTGCTCCAGGACGACGCGAAGAACCACAGCTCGTATCTGACGTGGCACGAGGGGCTGGCGCAGAAGGAGGTCGCGAGCACGCTTCGGCGTGAGTTCGCGGTCTCGGAAGAGCGCGCCGACAAGCTCTCGGGCGCGTGGGGCCGCCACCCGCTCCTGGGCCGCATGTATCTCCCGGCGTACCGCGCGGGGACGGAAGTGGTGGCGCAGCTGCGCCGCAGCCACCCGCCCGAGAAGATCCTGCCTCTCCTGTTCGGATGCGACGGCGCGGTGGATCTCCTCACGGTGCAGGAGGCCGCGGCGTCGTCGTGAGCCCCCGATTCATTTCCGTCCGCCGCACGGCGTCGGGCGCCGCAGGTTCCGGCGTGACGACGCGCTGAGGGAGACGCGATGACGAACCCGCTCGTGCGCGACGAGGATGTCGACTTCCTGCTCCACGACGTCCTCGACGTGCTGGCGCTCACGAGGCTGCCGTACTTCGCCGAGCACGACCGCGAGACCTTCGAGCTGATCCTGGGCGGCGCCCGGCGCTTCGCGCGCGAGGTGCTGTACCCCGCGTATCGCCCCATGGACGAGGAGCCGGCGCGCTTTGCAAACGGCGCGGTCACCGTGCACGCCCGCATGAAGGCGCTCTATCCCGAGCTCTCCGCGATGGGGCTGCAAGCGGCGACGCGTCCGGCGGAGGTCGGCGGCCAGCAGCTCCCGCTGACGATCGCCGTCTTCGTGAACGCGTATTTGCTGGCCGCCAACGGCAGCGCCTTCGGCTTCGTCGGCCTGGCCGCCGGGGCGGCGCATCTGCTGGAGGTCTTCGCGACGGACGCGCTGCGCGAGACGTACATGAAGCCGATCTACGAGGGACGCTGGCTCGGCACGATGGCGCTCACCGAGCCGCAGGCCGGCTCGAGCCTCGCCGATGTCTCCACGCGCGCCACGCCTGCCGCCGACGGCAGCTACCGGCTGAGCGGCGCCAAGATCTTCATCTCCGCGGCCGATCACGATCTCACCGAGAACATCGTCCACATGGTGCTCGCCCGCATCGACGGCGCTCCGGCGGGTGTGAAGGGTGTGTCGCTGTTCTGCGTGCCGAAAAAGAGAGTGGAGGGGGGCGCGCTCGTGGACAACGACGTCCGCGTCACGGGGCTGATCCACAAGATCGGCTGGCGCGGCATCCCGAGCCTCGCCCTCTCGTTCGGCGAGCGGGACGACTGTCACGGCCATCTCGTCGGGCCGCCGCATCAGGGGCTGGCGTGCATGTTCCAGATGATGAACGGCGCGCGCATCATGATCGGGGTCGGCGGCGTGGCGACCGCGTCCGTCGCGTATCACGAGGCGCTCGCGTATGCGGCTCAGCGCCTGCAGGGACGGCCCCTCACCGCCAAGGATCCGGCCACGAAACCCGTCGCTCTGCTCGAGCACGCGGACGTGCGCCGCATGCTCCTGCGGCAGAAGGCGATCGTTGAAGGGGGGCTCGCCCTGATGGGGCGCACCGCCCTCTACGCCGATCTCGCCGAGCACGCGGAGGACGAGGCGATCCGCACCCGCTCGCGGCTGCTGCTCGATCTCCTCACTCCCGTCGTCAAGTCTTTCCCGGCCGAACGGGGCTTCGAGGCGAACGTGCTGGCGCTCCAGGTGCATGGCGGCTACGGCTACTCCAGCGAGTACCGCCCCGAGGCCTGGATGCGCGACCAGAAGCTCAACAGCCTGCACGAGGGGACGACGGGCATCCAGGGCATGGACCTGCTGGGCCGCAAGGTGGGCGCGGCCAAGGGAGCCTCGATCGCGGCGCTGCGCGAGGAGATCGAGGGCGCGATGGCACGCGCCTCGACGACCGGGGTGAACGAGAGCTGGGTGGCGGCGATGGCCGCCGCGCTCTCCGATGTCGAATCGCTCACGGCGCATCTCCTGGCCATCGGCCGGACTGGCGATGTCGACCGCATGCTCCTCCACAGCACCGACTATCTCGAGCTCTTCGGCATCCTGGTCGTCGCGTGGCAGCACCTCGACATGGCCGCGGCCGCGCAGGCGAAGCTCACCGTGGGTGCGAGCGGTGCGGACCGCGCCTTCCTGCGCGGCAAGCTTCACGGCGCCGACTACTGGCTCGCCACGGAGCTTCCGCGCCTGCACTCTCTCTCCGCGCTCTGTCGCGCCGGGGAGGACTCCTACGCGCGAATCCAGTGCGACGAGTTCTGACTGGCGATCCAAACGGTTTTCCGCGTCCGCCGCCCTGAATCCGATTCCCGGGAATACTCGGACAGGCCCTTGGCAGCCGACCCCGCGGCGCCCGGAATCCGACCCCTCCTACTTTCGCCACGGCTGCTAGGCAAGGCCCTTGCATAGTGCCGTGGGTCTTCCAGGAGGTTGAGCATGTCCATTTCGCTCCGGCCCAAGCATCTGCAACGCTACAAAGACATCGCCAGTCTCGCGTTGAAGTATCGAAGCGTTGACGCCAGCGCCGAAGCGGAGGCGTCCACGACCGAGCCGCCGCGCCGGCCCGGCGTTCGGGAAGTCGATCCAAAGGCCGCCGAGCTGGCGGCCGATCTGGAACGTCTCGGACCCACGTTCGTGAAATTCGGGCAGCTCCTCTCCACGCGCGGGGATCTCCTGCCCCCGGCGTATCTCGACGCCTTGCGCCGCCTGCAGGACAAGGTGGAGCCGTTCCCGTTCGAGGAGGTGGAGGAGATCGTCCAGAACGAGCTCGGCGTGCGCATCTCGAAGGCGTTCTCGCGCTTCGACCGCGAGCCGATCGCCGCGGCTTCTCTCGGACAGGTGCATCGCGCAGCGCTGAGGGACGGGCGTCCCGTTGCGGTGAAGGTGCAGCGCCCCGCCATCCGCGAGCAGATCATCGAGGACCTGGAAGCATTCCGGGAGATCGCCCAGGTGCTGGCCGGACACACGGAGGTGGGCAAGCGCTTCGACGTCGAGAGCATGCTCGAGGAATTCCGCAAGACGCTTCTCAAGGAGCTCGACTACCGTCAGGAGGCGCAGAACATGGTCGCCATCGGTGCGGCCCTGAAGACCTACGAGAAGATCGTCGTGCCGCAGCCCGTCGACGACTACACGACCACGCGGGTCCTCACGATGGACTTCATCACGGGAGCCAAGGTGACGGCGCTGAGCCCCGTCACCAAGCTCGACATCGACGGTTGCGCCCTGTCCGAGGAGCTCTTCCGCGCCTACCTGCAGCAGATCCTGGTGGACGGCTTCTTCCACGCCGATCCGCATCCCGGCAATGTGTTCCTCACCCAGGACGGCCGCATCGCCCTCCTGGATCTCGGCATGGTGGCGCGGATCGCGCCCACGCTGCGCGATCAGCTCCTCAAGCTGGTGATCGCCGTCAGCGAGGGGCAGGGCGAGCAGGCGGCCGACCAGATCGAGAAGATCGGGGAACGGCTCGAGTCGTACGACGAGCGAGAGCTGAGGAGAAACGTCGCCGATCTCGTCGGCTCGGTGCAGCACGCCACGCTCAGCGAGCTGAAGATGGGGCAGATCGTCATGGAGCTCTCGCGGCTGGCGGGCGAGTGCGGCGTGAGGATCCCGCCGGAGCTGACGATGCTCGGCAAGACGCTCCTGCACCTCGACGAGATCGGCCGGACGCTCGATCCGAAGTTCGATCCGAACGCGTCGATCAGGCGGAATTCCACCGAGCTGCTCCAGCAGCGGATGACGCAGAGCCTCTCCCCCGGGAATCTCTTCGCTTCGCTGCTCGAAGCCCGCGAGTTCGTGGGCAAGCTCCCCGAGCGGGTGAACAAGGTGCTCGACCTCCTCTCCACGAACAGCCTGAGGTTGCGCGTGGACGCCATCGACGAGCGCGAGCTGATCTCGGGCATGCAGAAGATCGCCAACCGCATCGCGCTCGGCCTCGTGCTGGCGGCGCTCATCGTGGGGGCCGCGCTGCTGATGCAGGTGCCGACCCCGTTCCGGATCCTCGGCTATCCGGGCCTCGCGATGATCTTCTTCCTCGCGGCCGCGGCAGGAGGTGCCGCGCTCGCGGGGAGCATCGTGCTGAGCGACCGGAAGCAGAGCCAGAAGCCGCCCTCGGCGCCGTCCCGCTCGCGTCTGGCTTAGTACCCATAACCATAAGTACGATGACGTATAAACGTGGCCGAATTGCACGCTGTTTAGTAAACTTCTCTCCGTATGAAGGAGGGAGGCATGGCAAGAACAAGCCCGTTTGTCATTCGCTTGTC
>JBDSFL010000045.1:0-3282 GCA_039919545.1 Thermoanaerobaculia bacterium
TCTAGACGCCAGACCCCGAAAGGATTATGGAAGAGATGATCGGGGTCGTGACGCGTGTCGGTCTCCAGGCAAAGGCGAAAACGAGGACTCGACTCCGTCAGGCTGAAAGTATGGCCATCGGCAAGGACGGGACGGTCCAGAATCTGCCAGTAGTTGAACCTATTCATCAGGTCGGCGGCTTCGTCCATGCCGAGGGAACGAGGCGCCACGCATTCAGGAAGGCCAAAGAGGTGCATGCCGCAGGAGTAGCAAAGCGATTTGTCGCCTACGAGGACCACAGCGGCGCAGTAGTTGTCGAAGGTTGTGCCTCGTAGGAGCTGCTCCCACCTCTCCCACGAGTGGGCGATGCCCGTGCTCTCTAACTTGATGGCGATGCCGCCAACCTGCCGCAGAGGCTCAGTGAAGTCGAGCAAGCGCTGACGCTGCTCAATGAGGTTGAGCGGGAAATGAAGGTAAACGACAGTGGAATGCTCTGCGAGCTGGGCGAGTACCTCCGCCGACAGACGCCCCTGGCCCGCTATCTCGAAAGCTCGCGGGATCTGAGGGTCAACGGGCTCGACCTCGATCTCAATTTGATCCTTAGCCCGAATGTCCGCCAGCAACTGCCCGGCCATGAAGAACCGGCCATGAGGCTCAAGTACGACCAGTCGTCGCAGAAGGTCGGAACGATCCGACCAGGGTCCCGGTATGCACACGATCAGGTCGCTATTCACAGATGGCCCCGTGCCGCCTAACGGACCTGAGTTAAGCGGCGCGCCGCTTTTGGCGCGTCCGCTTGAACGAGTTGTTGGGCGACAGATTCACGACCGTTCCTTAGCCTGTTCATGCCCTCGCACTCGGGTACGCGCCTCTTCAAGTGTTTGGGGCGTGAAGACGTCGATCTTAGAGTCGTCGGCAAGATAGTGGTCGACAAAGTCCTGCGCAAAAGCGAGAGGGTGAAGTTCGAAGCCGTCGAGCCGGTGATGCTCGCGATTCCTGTACCAGAGATCGCGAGCAGCGATGTCGAAGGTCTCGGAAAGGTTGAGGACTTCGCGAATGACCGCACGCCACTCAGTAGCCTCTGTGCTAAATACCTTCCGGAGGTTCATCGCCTCGAGCCTCTCGGCGTCGCTCGGGTCTAGATGTCCGATGACATCAATAATCAGGTCTTCGAAGAAGAGGCTGATCGGACTGGCCTTATAGCGCGGCTCGTTGAGGCCCCGAGGAAGCGGGTCGATAAGGTCCATACGGTGCTCCTGTCGCCCAACGGACCAGCGTTAAGCGGCGGGCCGCTTTTGGCCCGTCCGCTTGAATGCGTTGTTAGGCGACGCTGCTCCGCCGCGCGCGTGACTCCCTACGGAAGAGGTGCGCGGCGAAAGCGTTGCTGGTTGCGCCTTGCGACGCACGACCGTTCGCGCGAGGTCGACGTTCGACACGGAGTAAGCAACTGCTCGCCGCGTTTCACCACGGTCGACGACGACGAAACGAAAAGCAGATTTGCTGAGCAACATTTGCCCGAGAGACTACGCCCGTGCCGCCACGCCGGCAACCGGCGCGAAACGGAAGCCGAACAAGAGTAGTCGTTGAGAGTGTCGCCTAACGATACCCGAGTTCAGCGGCGCGCCGCTTTTGGCGCGTCCGCTGCAACGAGTTGAATCTCATGCAGGCCCCCTCTGACCCTACCCACGGGGTAGCGTTGAAGGTGGAAGCCAAACAACCAGCCAGAGGAGGCACTGCATGCGATTTTACACCCTGTCTCACGCGTTCACCTGCGGCGTTGATTTGCACGGGCGCACCATGTACGTCTGCGTACTCGACCGTGCCGGCAACGTGGTTCTTCATCGCAACATGCCGTGCGATCCTGCGGCATTTCTCGCCGCCATCGCGCCGTTCCGCGAGGACCTCGTCGTCGGCTGCGAGTGCATCTTCACCTGGTACTGGCTCGCCGATCTCTGCGCAGACAACGGCATCGCATTCGTTCTCGGTCACGCGCTCGGCATGCGCCTGATCCATGGCACCAAGTCGAAGACCGACAAGGTCGACTCGCTCAAGATCGCGCAGCTCCTGCGCTCGGGACACTTGTGGGTCGCGCACGTCTATCCACGCGAGCTCCGCGCCACGCGCGATCTGCTGCGCCGGCGGCTCTACTTCGTGCGCCAGCGCGCGGAGCTTCTCGCGCACCTCACGATGTCCGAGAGCCAGTACAACCTCGCGCCGCAGAAGGCGCGCCTTGCGAGCGAGAAGAATCGCGCCGGCTTCCCCGAGCGCTTCCCGCAGGGCTCGGCGCGGCTCTCGATCTCGTCGGACTGCGGCCTGATCGACGAGCTCGACACTCTCATCGACAAGCTCGAGCACGAGCTCATCCGCGCGGCCAAGGTCGACGACCTCGCATCGCTCTATCGCCTACGCTCGATTCCCGGCGTCGGCGAAATCCTCGCGCTCACCATTCTCTACGAGGTCCCCGACTTCGATCGCTTCGACACCGTCCAGCAGTTTTCCTCCTACGCGCGGCTCGTGGCGCCGCGCAGCGAATCGTCGGGCAAGCTCGGCGGGTCGCGAGCGCGCAAGCAAGGCAACGAGAAGCTCAAGTGGGCCTTCTCCGAAGCCGCCGTGCTCATCCTGCGCCTCAATCCGCCGGCGCAGCTGCTCCATAGCCGCCTGGTGAAGCGCTTCGGTAGAGCGAAGGCGCTGTCGGTGCTGGCGCACAAGATCGGTCGCGCGGTCTTTTACATGCAGAAACGCAAGATACCGTTCGACGCCCAGCGCTTCTACGACGCTGCTTAGAGTGAGGGGCGCCGGTGAGCTCGTCGCCTAAGAAGTTGCTGAAAATCGTCGCAGTGGAGCGTTGAGCGATGCTTCGAGGGTGTCGAAGAGCACGAGGAGCGAGGAAGGCTCGGGATCCACGAGGCCCCGAGGGCCTCGTCGGAGCACTTCTTGACCGGCATGCTTCACGTTGCCGCCTCGAGGTTTCGTATTCGGACCAGGTTGTACGCCGCCAGCGCGAAGACGAAGAGCCAATCGACCTTCTCTCGACCTCGTTGTTTCACCTTGCGCAGGAGTGCCACATTCTTGAGCCAGGCCGGCACTCGCTCGACGATCACTCGCCGAGCAAGGCTCTTCGCGTAGCCGGGATGCCTTGTCGTCCTTGCGTCAATCGCGCTCCGGCGCCCGTTGACGTTCTGCGCCACGTGCGGCGTGACACCGAGAGATCGCAGCTCATCAACAAAGTTTCTCGCGTCGTACGCCTTGTCCGCTCCCAGGGTGATCCGCCCGCTGCCCGGAATCGCGTCGCTCATCGCGAGC
>JBDSFL010000052.1:0-4083 GCA_039919545.1 Thermoanaerobaculia bacterium
GATGCGGGGGGCGAGTGCGTCGCCTTCGGACCGCACGGCATCGACCAGGTGAGCTTCACGTTCGCGCCGAATCCAGGTGAACCGCCGCGCTCGCTCGCCCGCATCGCGTCCGGCGGCGAGCTGTCGCGCGTGCAGCTGGCGCTCGCGGCGGCGCTGGCCGACGAGGAGATCCGGATCGAGGCGAAGCCGGCCGTGAAAGGCGAGCGCGTGCGCTCGCCCCGCGGCAGCCGGAAGACGAGCGCCCTGCGCACGTTCATCTTCGACGAGGTGGACGCGGGGGTCTCCGGTGCCACGGCGGAAGCGGTGGGGAAGAAGCTGCTCAGGCTCGCTGCGCGGGAGCAGATCCTCGTCGTCACGCACCTGCCGCAGGTGGCGGCCGCGGGCGAGCGGCACTTCAGCGTCTCCAAGGAGCAGACGGGGGGGCGCACCCGGACGCGCGTTGCCGAGCTGGACGAGGAAGGGCGGGTCGAGGCGATCGCTGCGATGATCGCGGGGGCCCAGGTGGGGCAGGCCGCGCGGGTTCAAGCCCGGCAGCTGCTCGAGGGCTTCCGGCGCGCACCGGCGACGTCCTGACGCGGCGCGCCCATGGCGTTCTAGACGCGGCCTCATCGCTGTCTCGCGGCATCTCCAGCCTTTGCCACGGGCTGCTACAGTCGGCTCGATGAGCCAGCGCCACTCCCGCCAGACCCTCTTCGAAGGCATCGGTGCCGCGGGGCAGGAGCGGATCGACCGCGCGAACGTGGCCATCGTCGGCTGCGGTGCTCTGGGTACGGTCGCCGCCGAGCTGCTGGTGCGAGCGGGGGTGTCGCGCCTCACGCTCATCGACCGCGACGTGGTCGAGCTGTCGAACCTCCAGAGGCAGTCTCTCTTCACCGAGCGCGACGCGGCGAGCGCACGCGAAAAGGCCGTGGCCGCGAGCGAGGCGCTGACGCAGATCGATTCCGGGGTCGAGATCCGCGCGCTGGTCGAAGACCTCGTGCCGCGGAATGCCGAGCGACTCCTCGCCGGGCACGACCTGATCGTGGATGCCACCGACAACTTCGCGGCGCGATTCCTCGTGAACGACGTGGCGTTCAAGCTGAATATCCCGTGGATCTACGGGGCCGCTGTCGGGGCCGAGGGAACGTTCGGGCTGTTTCGTCCGGGGCTCACGCCCTGCTTTCGCTGCCTGATGGAGAACCTCCCCCCCGCCGGCAGCACGCCCACGTGCGAAACGAGCGGAGTGATCGGGCCCGTGACGCATCTCGTGGCCAGCCTGCAGGTGGCCGAAGCGCTGAAGCTGCTCGTCGGGGCCAATTCGATGCGCGGCATCGGACTCGTCTCGCTCTGGAGCCCGGCGGGCCCGTCCGTTCGCACCGTGCTCGCCGGCGCCGAGCGCTGGCCGGCGTGTCCCACCTGCGCCCTGGCGAATTATCCAGCGCTCGCGGGAGAAGGCGCCGAGTTCGCGCAGTCGCTCTGCGGCCGCAACTCCGTGCAGCTCGTGCCGGAGTCGAAGCGCTCGATCGACCTCGACGCGGTGGCGCTGAGGCTCGCGCGGGCGGGACACGTCACACGCAACGCCGAGTCGCTCACCGCCGCGTTCGACGACACGTCGATCACGCTCTTCGGCGACGGCCGCGCCATCGTCACCGGGACGCTCGACCCGGAGCGCGGACGCGCGCTCTTTTCCCGTTACGTGGGGGTGTGAGCTGGCGGTGATGCGCATCAGCCTGAAGCAGGGCCTCGCGGAAGGAATGGGTCAGGCGATGAGCGCCGCGCTGAAGCGGGGCCGCGTGCTGGCGATCCCCACCGACACGGTGTATGGGCTTGCCGCGGATCCCTTCTCGGAGCCTGGAGTTCAGCGGATTCACCAGCTGAAGGGCCGCTCCCCCTCGAAGGCGTTCCCGGTGCTCGTGTCGGCGATGAAGGATCTGGATCTTCTCGGCGTCGTGCTCTCCCCCGAGCTGCGGGCGCGCCTCGAAACGATCTGGCCCGCGCCGTTGACGATGGTGCTCGAGGTGAAAAAACCGTTCGCGGCGACAGGAGGCGCACTCTCGGTGGCGGTGCGGGTGCCTGCCCACGAAGCGCTCCGTGAGCTGCTCGCGACTCTCGGCCCCCTCACCGCGACGAGCGCGAACCCCAGCGGAGGCGAACCGGCGACGACCGCCGACCAGGCAGCCCGCCTGTTCGGAGACGGCCTCGCGTTCGTGCTCGACGGCGGCCCCTCCGGGTCGAGTGTTCCCTCGACTCTGGTCGAGGGCCGGGAGGATCCCCCCCGCGTTCTGCGGAAAGGGCTCTACGACTGGAATGCAAGTGTTTAATTTTCAACGGTTTGTAGGATTACAGCGAACCTGTGGATAAACCTGTGGGATTTGGCGCCGAAAAACGATTTCACGCGATCTTTACGCGGCTTTTTCCGCCTCGCACAGATCTCTGTGCAGAGTCCGGCACGAGAACGCATCTCCCGCTTTTCGGGTTTGCTATGGTGCGCCTCATGGGGCGACAGCGATGATCATCCGGCCGTACAAGGGAGTCTTTCCTCGACTGGGTGAGCGCGTCTTCGTCGCCGAGACGGCCGCCGTGATCGGCGACGTCGTCCTCGGCGACGATGTCTCGATCTGGTACTCGTCCGTGGTGCGCGGCGACTGCTGCTCGATCCGCATCGGTGCGCGCACCAACGTGCAGGACAACTGCACGCTCCACGTCACGAACGACATCGGCCCGCTGCTGCTCGAAGAAGAGGTCACGCTCGGGCACAACGTCGTGATCCATGCGTGCACCATCCGCCGTGGCGCGCTGATCGGCATGAATGCGACCGTGCTCGACAATGCCGAGGTGGGCGAGAGCGCCCTCGTCGCCGCCGGCTCGATGGTCCTGGCGAACACGAAGGTTCCGCCCCGCACGCTCTGGGCGGGGAATCCCGCACGGCAGAAGCGCGAGCTGACGCCCGAGGAAGTCGATGGGCTCAATCAGTACTGGCGCAACTACATCGAGTACAAGTCCGGATATCTCGCGGATGACGCAGAGAGCGCCCGGGTCCGCACCGCGGTCTGCGCCGGCGGCTCCTGATGCGCTAGGCTCGGCCCATGATCACGAGCGTCAAGGGGACGCGGGATCTCCTCCCGCCTGATACGAGAGTCTGGAACCGCGTCGAGGAAACCGCCCGCGGTGTCTTCGCGCTCTACGGTTTCGACGAGATCCGCACGCCGGTTCTGGAGTCGACGGAGCTCTTCGTCCGCAGCGTCGGCGAGTCGTCCGACATCGTGCACAAGGAGATGTACACCTTCACCGATCGGGGGGATCGCAGCGTGACGCTGCGCCCCGAGAACACCGCGGGAGTCGTGCGCGCCTACGTGGAGCACGGAATGGCGCAGGGGGGCTTCACGCGGAAGCTCTACTACATCGGCCCGCAGTTCCGTTACGAGCGCCCGCAGAAAGGGCGCTACCGCGAGTTCCGGCAGATCGGCGCCGAGGTGATCGGCGCGGCCGATCCGGCCACGGATGCCGAGCTCCTGACGATGCTGTATCGCTTCCTCTCGGCGCTCGGCTTCACCGGGCTCTCCGTGTCGCTGAACTCGGTGGGCTCCGAGGAATGCCGGCCGGCGTACATCGACGCGCTGAGGGGCTATCTGCAGCCGCACGAGGTCTCGATGGGAGAGGACGACCGCCGCCGGCTCGTCCAGAACCCGCTGCGCGTGCTCGACTCCAAGGACCCGGTCGTCCGCGAGCTCGTGCTCGCCGCGCCGCGCATGATCGATCATCTCGATCCCGAGTCCGCCGCGCATCACACCGAGCTGGCGCGGCTGCTCACGAGCGCGGGCATTCCGTTCCGGATCGAGCCGCGGCTCGTGCGCGGGCTCGACTACTACACGCGCACCGTCTTCGAGGTCACCGCGGCCGGGCTCGGCGCGCAGGACGCGCTGCTCGGCGGAGGCCGCTACGACCGCCTCGTCTCTGACCTGGGCGGACCGAAGACCCCCGGCATCGGCTTCGCCATCGGCGAAGACCGCCTCGTGGAGCTGCTGGCCGAGGCGTTTCGCAAGGCGGCGCTCACGCCTCGCGCGGCCGTCGCCGTGATCGCCCTCGAGGCCGCCGATCGCGAGG
>JBDSFL010000136.1:0-4952 GCA_039919545.1 Thermoanaerobaculia bacterium
AGGCGACGGCGAGGCGCGCGGGAGGGTTGTAGTCTTCGGGCAGGGCCTTCTCCGACGCCTGCAGCATCGGCACCGCCTTCTCGGGCGTCGCCATTTGCAGATAGGCCGACAGGCGATGGGAGTCGTACACCGCGGCGGCTTCGGGCGACCTCGCGCGCGCGGCCTCGCCCTCGAGGAACGTCGCCCAGGCGGCGGCCGCCTCTTTCATTCCCGCCGCGTCCTTCGCCTCGTCTCGCTCCTGCACGAGCGTCTCGTAAACGGACGAGCGGTCGTCCGCGGCGATCTTCGTGGTGCGGTCGGCCAGCACCTCGCGGCTCGCGGCCACGAAATGAGTGATCAGCTCCGCCCGATTGGCCGCCTCGGGCGCCAGGCTCAATGCGCAGCTCAGCCCCGACGCGGCGATGTTCGCCGCGTCGGGCGTTTTCTTCAGACGTGGGAACGCGGCCTTGGCGATGGTGGTGCAGGCCTCGTTCTGCTCGGTTCGTTGCAGCGTGAAGAGGAGCGATTCCGTGGCGCGCCCATACGCGGGCCAGCCCTTGGGAGCTCGCGCGAGCAATTCTCGATAGGCCTTCGCGGCCTCGGCATTCTTCGCTGCGCCATAGAGCCGGTCGGCCTCGGCCAGAGATTGTCCGAGGTCATCGGCTTTCTTCGGCTTGCCCGCTTTCCCCTGCTGGTAGGCGCGTCTTCCATCGTCGAGGATCTTCTCGAGCTGCGGCACAGTGGCGCCCCCGAGCCATTTCAGGACCACGGTTTCGCTGGCCGGATCGACGATGAAGAACGTCGGCCAGGCCTCGAGCACGTATTTCGTGCGGAAGGGAGCGTTGACCGCTTTCTCGGTGTCAATTGCGAGCCAGACGAACCGTCCGGCCTGCCGCCTGAGGGATTCGTCCGTGAAGACGAAGCTCCTCATCGAGCGGCACGTGTGTCACCAGGGGGCCCAGACCTCGACGAAGAGGGGCAGCGCCTGGGCGCGGGCTTGCGCGAGCGCGCGGCCGTAGTCGTCCTCGATGAACGGGAGAACTCTTTTGTCGACCTGCGTGGCGGATGCCTTCGAGTCCGGCGTCGTGCCGGCGTGGGAAATGCCGGACGCCGAAAAGGCGAGGATGAGCGGTGTGGCCAGGAGCCATTTCATGATGGGATCGTAGCAGCCGGACCGGAACGCAGGAAGGGCCGGGGAGCAAGCTTCCCGGCCCTTCGCCAGGCGTCCTGACCGTGGTCGCTAGCTCTCGTCCCAGTCGCCGTGCTGGCGCGCCATCTCGCGCACCTTCTTGAAGCGCGGGTCACGCCGCAGGCTGTCGAGATCGTCATCGTGCATCAGGGTGCCGTTGGCGTCGAACCCCGCATCGAGGGCCTTGAACAGCCACTCGAAGGCGGCGTCCTTCTGATCCATGCGGGCATAGCTGCAGGCGATGTTGTACATCGTGGTGGGCTTGCGATAGCCGTTCTCGAGCGCCTTCTGGAACGCCTCGCGCGCCTCCTTCGGGTGGTCGAGGCGCAGCTGCACGAAACCGAGGTTGAAGTGCGCGCGTCCGCTCTTGGGGTGCTTGGCGAGGTAGGCCTCGTAGCGGCGCACGGCCTCGCGCTGCCCCGACTGGAACATGTTGGGGAAGCGCATCTTCCCGAAGGACCAGTCGCCGAAGTTGTTCGGAAGCGAGAGGTCGTCTGCGATGTCGCGCAGCTCACCGAAGCGCGGCTCGTCGCGGATGGCGTCGAGATCATCGTCCGAATCCATGTGCTTCGGGTCGTCGTACCCGGCTTCGAGGGCCTTCTCCAGGGCGTCGAGAGCCCGCTTCTTGTCGCCCTTGAGCGAGTAAGCGCACGCTGTGTTGTACAGGGCGGCGGACACATGGCTGTTGCGCTCGGCTGCGGCCTGGAACGCTTCGGCGGCCTTGTCGTACTCGCCCACGCGGAGCAGCTCCTTGCCGTGGTCGTAGTAGCCGCTGCCGTCCTTGGGCGAGCGCGCGGCGAGCTTCTCGTAGCGCGACACGATGCCGGGGGCTTTCTCCCGGAGGCGGGTCTGGCGGCGGCCGCGGTACTCCTTCTTCAGCTCCTGCATGCGGGGATCCTTGCGCATGCTGTCGAAGTCGTCGTCGCTCTCGAGGTAGCTGCTCACGTCGAAGCCCGCGTCCGCGGACTTCTTCAGCCACTCGATCGCGTGGTCGGCGTCGCCGTCGAGCGCGTAGCTGCAGGCGATGTTGTACGAGGCGGTATCTTCCTTGTAGCCCAGCTCGATGGCCTTCTTGAAAGCGTCGATGGCGTGGTCGTAACGCTCGTCGTGGTACAGCGACATGCCCTGGCTGAACCAATCGCTGCCCGAGCGGCTCTTGCGGTTGCCGGCGAGGACGACCCCGTTGCCGCCGAGCAGGTTCGAGTCGCTGGCGAACGCGACGACAGCCTTCGGCATGAGACGGAAACGCGTGAAGGAGCTCGACATGGAGCTGGAAGACGAGCTGGAAGACGAGCGGGACGTGGAGGTCGAGGAGGACGCGCAAGCCTTCGAGTCCTCATCGGGACAATCGACGGTCTTCGCGATCTTGGCCGCCATGTGCGGCTTGGCCGGCCGGGACCAGGGCTCGACGGCGGCGACGGTGGCCGCGAGACCGAGCAGCATCACGAGTCCGGCGCGCCCGGCCCATACGGAAGGCGCTGTGCGGTGCTGGCACGGGTCCAGGATGGCGCGCAGACGTCCCTCGAGCTGGGCGCCGCGGGAGTTTTCGGCGAGAGCCATCACGGGGAGCGCCTCTTCGCTTCTGACGCCGAGGGACCGCACGATGGCGAGCAGCTCGCTGGCGTACTCCGAGGCGCGCGCCCCGGCCGATAGCACGAGGTCGTCCGCAGCCTGCTCTCCTTCCCGCCGGATCTGCCGCGCGATCATCCAGACGAGCGGATGGAACCAGTAGATGGCCGCGGTGAGCGAGGAGAGAAGAAGGGCGAAGCAGTCGCCGCGGCGGATGTGGGCGAATTCGTGGAGCAGCACCAGCCGTCGGCGCTCGGGCGTCCAGAAGCAGGCTTCCTCGGGGAGGAGCACGACGGGGCGGCGCACGCCGGCGGTCATCGCCACGTCAACGCGATCGCTGTGATAGAGCCGGACGTTCGCCTTCGCGCCGACGGACTTCGAGAGCTCTTCGGCCAGGGCGAGCCACTCGGGATTCTTCACGGGCGTGGCGTTCCTCACGATCCGGCGCACCCGGAACACGCCGATGGCCGATTGCGCGAGCATCGTGAGCACGCCGGCCACCCAGACCGCGAAGAGCAAGCCCTTCCAGGGCACGTCCGGCCTCTGCGCGGGGGCGCTCGAAGCGGGAGCCAGGAGCTCACCCCTCACTCCTTGCACGGGCGGCACGGGCGGCACGGGTGCGGCGTTGGCGACCGTGGGGACGGTGGGGACGGAGACGTTCGACTCGCCTGTGCGGGCTTCGAAGGAGGCGCTGTCCATGGCGGTGGGCACGAGGCTGGGCAGGAGCGGCACATGGACGGTCGGAACGAGCAGCGCCAGCGGGGGAAGGGCCAGCGCGCCCACGAGGCCGAACAGCCCGATCAGGTGGCGGGCGGCCGCCGAGAGACGCCGGGCGAAGAGGAGGCCAAGGGCGGCGAGGGAGAGCAGGAGGCTCGCCTTCAGGAACACATCGAGAAACCAGAGTGTCGAAAGTGTGGAAATCGTGGGGAACATCAGCGTCCCTCCTCTTTGGCCTGGTCGATCAATTGCGAGAGCCGATCGAGGTCGTTCGTGGAGAGGTCATCCTTGCCGATCGAGATGAGCGCGGCCATCGCCTTCTCGGCCGAGCCCTCGAAGAACGTCTCGAGCAGGCTCTTGAGCGCGGAGCGGCGGGCACGGTCGGCGGGGAAGGTGGGAAGGTATACATACCGGGTTCCTTCCAGTACGTGTTTCAGGTGCCCCTTGTTCTCCAGAACCTTCAAGAGGGCCCGGACGGCGGAATAGCCGGGAGCCTCGGGGATGCGTTCCAGCACCTCGTTGGCCGAGACGCGGCCGTCCCGGTAGACGACTTCCATGATCTGCCGCTCCCGGCGGCTCAGGGTTCCCAGCGGATCAGGCTTCATCGGTTCCTCCCTACAAGATGCTGGAAAAGCAGCACTGCTAAAAAAATAGCGCCCAGCTCCCGGCGTGTCAAGGGTCAAAAGGAGTTTGCCTGTGGCAGCCGCCTTGCTTCGCTCTCTCGGTAATACCAAGAAAAGGAGTTCATATGAGGAACGCGACCCTGGCAGCCACCCTGGCTGCGGCAACCTTCATCACCGGCTGCGCCTCCGGTGGAGCCCGCATCCCCGACTCCGACGTCGCGCAATCCGAGCTGGCGATACGGGCCGCCGAGAACGCGACCGCGACCCAGCATGCCCGCGAGCTGCTCGATCGCGCCCGCACGGCTCTCTCCGCCGCTCAGAACGAGCGGGCCAAGGGGGCGAATGACGACGCCCGCGCCCACCTGGGCGAATCGCTCGCGGCCGCCGCGGCCGCCGAGAGCCAGGCGCGCGCCATGCAGATCGAGGAGCAGACCGCCGCGGCGCGGAAGAGAAACGACGACCTCGAGAAGCGCATTCGCGAGCTGAACGATCAGGGGCGTGCCCAGTGAGCACGAGCCGGAGGACCACGATGTTTCATAGTCAATTTTGCCGCTCGCTCGCGGGCGCCGCATTCGTGTCCGGCTGCGCGATGCTGCTCTCGGGCTGCGCCTCCCGCGGTCCCGAGCCTCTCGAAATTCGTGACGCGCGCCTGGCGATCCAGGACGCCCGGAGCGCCGGAGCCGACCAGCTCGCTCCCGATCTCGTGAATGCCGCGGCGGCCCATCTCACCACCGCGCAGAACGTCTGGCGCGACCGGGGCGACTCGGGACAGACGATCCACTACGCCCGCCTGGCCGATAGCGAGGCGCGCAACGCCCAGTTCCGGGCACGCGCCCGCCGCGCCCGCGAGGCTCTGGAGCTTTCGAACCGCCGGC
>JBDSFL010000147.1:0-10578 GCA_039919545.1 Thermoanaerobaculia bacterium
GGCTCGTCATCTTAGCAGGATCCGGTCGTCGAACGCAGCGATGCCACGAGCCGTTCCTGCTCGCGAACGAGCGCTTCGTAGAGCGGTAGACGCTCCGGATCCCACTGCCGCAGCGCAGCGCGGTGCCGCTCGAGAGTGGCGTCGTCACCGCGCGACACGGGTCCCGACAGCGCCGCCTCGGGACCGCGCGAAAGCGCGCCCTCGATCGACGTGAGCACGAGCGGACCGAGAGCGGCGAGGGCCTGACCTCGTTCGAAACCCGCGGCCGTCATCGCATCCCGCGCCGCGCCGATCAGGCCGACCGCGCCGTTTCCGGCAAGCACCGCTGCGAGGTGATAGAGCGCCTTGGTGCCGGGGTGGATCTCCACCGCGAATCCTTCGAGGCGATCGGCGAGCTTCCGCGCCATCGCGCGCGCCTCGAGGTCTCCCTCGATGCCGAAGGTCACCCCGCGAAAGGCGGCCGGACGTTCCGTCTTGTCGGGAAACGTCTGGAGGGGATGAAACGATCCGACGGCGCAGCCTTGCCGGTGCAGCGACTCGAGCGCGGACACATCGAGCACACCCGAGCAATGCAAGACGATGGCGCGCGCGCCGAACGAAAGGGAGCGGGCCAAGGACTCGGCCAGCGGCTGGATCGCACCGTCGGCCACGGCCAGGATGACGACGGAGGCCGCGTCCGCGTCGTCGGCGGGGAGACCCTCCGCGAGCGTCTGACGACCGCTCCGCGCGCTGGCCGCCACCTCGCACGCCATCAGCGCCGACGTGAGCGCCGTGCCGAGACGACCCTTCCCGAGGACGACCACACGCTCGAGAGGCGATCCATCTGCTATCATTTTTGAGCTTTCTTCGGGGGTCGACAGACGTTCTGTACCCCTCGATTCAAGCCTATCAGGAGCGGTTTCGACAGCGTGTCGCGAAGGGTCGATTTCTCATGAGCGCGGAACTGAAAGGCCTCGACGAACGTTCCCGCGAGGTCCTCGCCTCGGTGATCTGCGTCTACATCCAGAGCGCGGCACCCGTTTCATCGCGGCAGCTCACGAAATCGGGAGGCTTCGCCCTCTCCTCGGCCTCCCTGCGCAACGCCATGGCCGACCTCGAGGACCTGGGCTTTCTCACTCACCCGCATGTGTCCGCCGGCCGCATTCCCACCGATCTCGGCTACCGCACCTTCGTGCGCGAGCTGATGACGGCCCGCGGCCCGAGCGATGCCGAGCGAGCCCGCATCGCCACGGAGCTGGATCCCGAGTCGTTCGAGATGGACCGCTTCCTCCAGGCCACCTCGCGCATCCTTTCGCGGCTCACGGGGGAGGTGGCCGTGGTCGCCGCGCCCGATTCGTACTCGTTCGTGCTCGAATCCGTGCACTTCACGCGTGTGGCCGAGCGCAAGGTGCTGGTCGTGCAGGTGTCCGATTCCGGGCTCGTCGAGAGCCGCCTGATCGAGACGCGGGACGACTTCCGGCACGAAGAGCTCGAGCGGATGTCGCGCCGTCTGACGGTCGATTACGCGGGCAAGGCCCTGAGCGAGATCCGCGGCCTGCTCGTATCGGCCCTGCAGGAAGACAAAGTCCGCTTCGACCAGGCGATGACGCGCACGCTCGAGGTGGGGCAGCGCGCGTTCGCCGAAGGCGCTCGCAGCGAAGGCGCCCTCTACGTCGAGGGGACGGAGACCATCCTCGAGAAGCCGGAGTTCAAGAGCGACGTCGAGGCGCTGCGGAAGATGTTCCGCGCCTTCGACGAGAAGATCCGCCTGCTCAACCTCCTCACCGATTGCCTGGCGGGCGGCGGCACGAGCGTGGTCATCGGTTCCGAGAATCCCTTCACCGAGGAGATCCAGAGCTCGGTGGTGGCGACCTCGTACACGCGCAACGGCCGCGTGCTGGGCTCGCTGGGGGTCATCGGCCCGCGCCGGATGGAATATGCTCGCGTCGTTCCGATCGTGGAGGAGCTTGGGCGCTATGTGTCGCGCCGATTGACGGAAGGAGCTTCGTGAGCGGAGAGAACCGGCCACCCGATTCCGAAACGGACGACGAGGTGGTCTACATCGAAGACGACGGGCGCGACGACGTGGCACGCGCGATGGCCGAGGCCGAACGGGCCGTCGCTGCCGTCGAGGAGCGACACAAGAGGTCCGGCGAGCATCGGGCCGAGCCCGCCGACGACGCCGCCGAACGCGAGCGGCGCGAGGTGCGTGAGCGCGCCGAGCGGGCGGAAGAAGAAGCGGGGCGTCTGCGCGAAGCGCTGCTCCGCAAGACGGCCGATTTCGAGAATCTGAAACGTCGCACCGAGCGTGAGAAGACCGATTTCTTCAAGTTCGCCATGGCCGAGACCTTCCGCGACCTCCTCCCGGTCGTGGACAACTTCGAGCGCGCCATCGCGCACTCGGACAATGCCGCCGGTGAGGATTTCCGGGCCGGCATCGAGATGATCGAGCGCCAGTTCGCCGAGGCGCTCAAGAAGTTCGGCCTCCAGGAGATCGCGGCTCAAGGTCAGCCGTTCGATCCCAACGTCCACGAAGCCGTCGTGAGGGAAGAGACGTCGAAAGCCGCTCCGGGCACCGTGCTCGAGGTCCTCCAGAAGGGGTACGTGCTCAATGATCGACTGCTGCGTCCCGCCCTCGTCAAGGTCGCTGCCGCGCCCACGAAGCCTTCCGGGGACGCCTGACTTGAGCCGGGTCCGGGAGTAGACGGTGGCGAAGGTACTCGGAATCGACCTCGGGACGACGAACTCCTGCGCCGCGGTCATCGAGGTCGGCTCGGCTCAGGTCATCCCCAACCGCGAAGGCGCGCGCACCACGCCGTCGATCGTGGCGTTCACGGAAGACGGTGAACGGCTGGTCGGGCAGATCGCCAAGCGGCAGGCCATCACGAATCCGGTCCAGACGATCTATGCCGTCAAGCGGCTGATCGGCCGCAAGTGGGACGACGCCGAGGTCAGGCACGCGAAAGACCACCTCTCTTATCCGCTCGTGTCGGCGCCGAACGGCGACCTGAAGATCCAGGTGCGCGACCGCGACTACGCCCCCGAGGAGATCGCCGCCTTCGTCCTGCGCGAGATCAAGGAGTTCTGCGAGGAATCGGTCGGCGAGGAGATCCGCGAGGCGATCATCACCGTCCCCGCCTATTTCGACGACTCCCAGCGCCAGGCCACGCGCGACGCGGGCCGCATCGCCGGGCTCGAGGTGCTGCGCATCATCAACGAGCCCACCGCGGCGTCGCTCGCGTACGGGCTCGAGAAGAACAAGACGACCGAGACGATCGCCGTGTACGACCTCGGCGGCGGCACGTTCGACATCTCGATCCTTCGCATCGACAACGGCATGTTCGAGGTGCTGGCCACCTCGGGAGACACGTTCCTCGGCGGGGAGGATTTCGACCGCACCATCATGGATTGGCTGCTGGCCGATTTCCTCAAGCAGTCGGGCATCGACCTCCGCGGCGACCGCCTCGCCCTGCAGCGTCTGAAGGAAGCCGCCGAGAAGGCCAAGTGCGAGCTCTCGAGCGCCACCGAGACGACCATCGCCCTGCCGTTCATCGCGTCGGACGCGACCGGCCCCAAGCACATCAACAAGCTCCTCACGCGCGACACGTTCGAGAGCCTCGTCGACCATCTCATCAAGAAGACGGCCGACCCGTGCCAGAACGCCCTGAAGGCCGCGAACCTGTCTCCCTCGGAGATCGACACGGTGATCCTGGTCGGCGGCCAGACCCGCACTCCCAAGGTGCAGCAGATGGTGGAGGCCCTGTTCGGCAAGCCGCCGAACCGCTCGATCAACCCCGACGAGGTCGTGGCGGTCGGCGCGGCCATCCAGGCCGGCGTCCTGCGTGGCGAGATCAAAGACATCGTCCTCCTCGACGTCACGCCGCTGTCGCTGGGCATCGAGACGCAGGGCGGCATCTTCGTCAAGCTCATCGAGCGCAACTCGACGATCCCGACGAAGAACACGCAGATCTTCACGACCGTCACCGACAACCAGGGAATCGTCGAGATCAACGTGCTGCAGGGTGAGCGCGAGATCGCCAAGGAGAACAAGTCTCTCGGCAAGTTCCAGCTCGTGGGAATTCCCGCCTCGGCGCGCGGCGTGCCTCAGATCGAGGTCGCCTTCGCCATCGACTCGTCGGGCATCGTGAACGTCTCCGCCCGCGACATGGCCACCGGCAAGGCTCAGGGGATGCAAATCAATCCCGCCGGCGGGCTTTCGCAGGAAGAGATCGACCGCATCGTCGAAGAGGCGTCGCTGAACAAGCAGGTCGACATCAAGCGCAAGGAGCTGAGGCAGCTCAAGAACAAGCTCGAGGGGCTGATCACCGGCAACGAACGCGTCTTCCGCGAGTTCGGCAATCTTCTGCAGCCCGACGAGAAAGACCGCGTGGGGATGACGCTGCAGCGCGCCAAGGAAGTGATGGCCGAGGACGTGCGTGGCGAGATCGACAATTCCCTGATGGACATGCAGGGCGTGTCGCGCATCCTGACGAGCGCCATGCTCTACAAGCCCGAGAAATCGACCAAGGCGAAGGCCGCACCCACCGAGGGCTGAGGGTCCTCTGACCTTTCCGGTAAAATCGCACCGTGAGTACGACCGTTCGCGACTATTACGAAGTGCTGGGCGTGGAACGGGGCGCCGACGCGGCCGAGATCAAATCGGCCTACCGCCGCTCCGCGCTCAAGCACCATCCCGACAAGAACCCGGGTAACTCAGCCGCCGAGAACGAGTTCCGTCAGGCAGCCGAGGCCTATTCCGTTCTCTCCGATCCCGACAAGCGTGCGCGCTACGACCGCTTCGGGCCGGAGGGAGTCAGCGGGGGCGCCTCCGGTTTCGATCCCACCGCGTTCACCGACTTCGCCGACATCCTGGGCGACTTCTTCGGCTTCGGGCAGACGGGCGGGGCGCGAGGCCGGCGCACGGCCGGAGAAGATCTCAAGACCGAGCTGTCGCTGACGTTCGTCGAGGCGGCCTTCGGCGCCGAGAGCAACGTCCCGATCCGCCGCTACGAACGCTGCGAGCCCTGCGGCGGGCGGGGCGGCAAAGACGGCGCGGCGCCCATCACCTGCTCCACCTGCCGCGGCCAGGGCCGCGTCCAGTACCGCCAGGGCTACTTCGCCATCGCGCGCCCCTGCCCGGACTGTAACGGCGCGGGGGAAAAGGTGAAGTCGCCTTGCGCGGAATGCCGCGGCGATGGGCGCGTGGTGAAAGACCGCAAGCTCACCGTCCAGGTGCCGGCCGGCGTCGACGACGGGGCCCGACTCCGCATGACAGGGGAAGGAAACCAGGGAAGAAGCGGCGGACCGGCGGGAGATCTCTACATCGTTCTCTCCGTCGAGCCGCACGAGGTCTTCCGGCGCGATGGCCCCAACGTGATCCTCCCCTGGGCCGTCCCGTTTTCCGCGGCGGCGCTGGGCGGCAAGATCGAGGTCCCCACGCTTCACGGGGCCGAGCAGTTCGAGCTGCCCGCCGGAACCGCGGCGGGACGCGTGTTCACGCTCAAGGGGAAGGGAATTCCCCGGCTGGACGGCAGGGGCCAGGGGGACCAGCACGTCTTGATCACCATCCGGGTCCCCCGAAAGCTCTCCTCGGCCCAGCGCGACGCCGTCAAAAAGCTCGCGGAGGCGTTCGAGGACGAAGGCGGGGCGCCCACCAAGGACGAACGGGGATTCTTCGATCGTCTGAGGGAGTTCCTGAGGGAGTGAGCCGATGACAGGAGCCGTCCGCCTGACCGTACCGGCGGGCCGCACCAGTGACGAGATCGAGGAGAAGCTCTTCGATGTCTTCGCCGAGATCGCCTCTTCGTGGTCGCGTGACGCGAGCGGCGACCTACGGATCTGGGTGGCCGAGAACGATATCGACTCCGCGCGTGCTGCTCTTCACGAAGCGGGCGTGAACGATCTCGAATCGGAACGGGAGCCCGCGCGCGACTGGGTGGCCGAGTCCGCCGCTCTGCAGCGGGCGGTCGTCGTGGGGCCCTACCTGCTCGATCCGCACGACGGCGAGCGAGCCACTCCCGCTGGCTCGCACCGGCGCCTGCACATCCCGGCGGCGCGCGCGTTCGGAACCGGCTCCCACGAATCCACACGCCTCGCGCTGCGGCTGCTGCTGCAGGAGACCCTCGCGGGGCAGAGAGTGCTCGACGTGGGGTGCGGGACCGGGACGCTGGCCTTCGTCGCGCTGCTGCAGGGGGCGAAACGCGCGATCGCGTTCGACCTCGATCCCGACGCCGCCTTCGCCACGCGTGAGCAGGCGCGGGGAAACGAGATCCAGCATCTCGCCTGCTTCGCCGGGCCGCTGGACGCGCTGTCGCTCGCTCCGCCCTTCGACCTCGTGATCGCCAACATGATCGTGGAGGAGGTGCGGCCTCTGCTGTCCGGGATCCGCAAGCGGCTGCGGCCCGGAGGCCGCCTGATCACGTCGGGGCAGCTGCAATCCCGCGAGCACGAATGGCTCGCCATCCTGCGCGCCGAGGGCTTTCGTCCCTTGCGGATGGCCGCCGAGAACGAGTGGTTCGCGGCGACCTCCGTGCGGCGGTGAAGGCCTCGATCGAGCGGCTCCACCCCCCGCGATTCTTCAGCGACGGCACGACTCCCGTGATCGGCGCGCTGATCCCGCTCGCGGCAGAGGAATCGCGCCACGTGAGATCGCGACGGCTGCGAGCGGGCGACCGCGTCGTGCTGCTGGACGGCCGAGGAGGAGGAGGCGAAGGGCCGCTCGACGCCTCCTGCGCTGCCGCTTTTATCGAGAGCACCACGCAGGACGCCGGAGAGGCGGTCTGCAGGGTCACGCTCCTGCTCGCGGCGGCGGAGCCGGCCCGCATCGAGTGGGCGATCGAGAAGGCCACGGAGTGCGGCGTGCACAGGATCGTCCTCGTGGCCGCGGAGAGATCTCAGGCCTCCCACGTGAAGCTGCTGGAGAATCGGCTCGAACGTCTGAGCCGGATTGCCGCCGAGGCCGTGAAACAGTGCGGGCGCTCGGTGATCCCGGGCGTGCAAGGGCCCGTTTCACTGGAAGCCGCCATGCGGGAAGCGCCGCGGCCGCTGTACGTGGCGTCACCTGGCGCGTCACCTCACACGGGCCTCATGGGTCGGGCCGCGGGCGCTCTGTCGCTGTCGATCGCCATCGGCCCCGAGGGCGGCTTCAGCGATCGCGAAGGAGCGCTCTTCGAGTCGGCGGGCGCCGTGTTCGCGAGCCTGGGACCGCGAATCCTGAGGCTCGAAACCGCGGTGGTGGCCTCGCTCGTGCGGTTGGTCGACTCCGTCTGACAGGACGGCGACGCCGTCTGACTTTTCGGATACGATTCCGGCGGTTTCGGATCCCGAAAAAAATATCGTACGGAGGCTGAAGATGACTTTCGAAGCTGTGAAGAAAGTCTGGATGAACGGGAAGCTCGTCGACTTTGCCGACGCGAAGATCTCGGTCTTCACGCATGCCCTCCATTACGGCTCCGGTGTCTTCGAGGGAGAGCGCTGCTACAAGACGACGCGCGGCCCGGAGATCTTCCGGCTGGACGATCACCTCGACCGCCTCTTCTGGTCCGCCAAGATCTACCGGATGGAGATTCCCTACACCATCGACGAGCTTCGCGAGGCGACGCTCGAGACGGTGCGAGCCAACGGCTTCGAGGCGTGCTACATCCGTCCGCTCGTCTATCGCGGCTTCGGTTCGCTGGGCGTGAACCCGTTCCCGAATCCCGTCGACGTCGTCATCGGCTGCTATCCCTGGGGCAAGTACCTCGGCCCGGAAGCGATCGAGCAGGGAGTCGACGTCTGCTGCTCCTCCTGGACGCGCATCGCCCCGAACACCATGCCCGCGATGGCCAAGGCGACCGCGAACTACGCCAACAGCCAGCTCATCAAGATGGAAGCGATTCTCAACGGCTACCACGAAGGGATCGCGCTCGACCACAACGGGCGAATCTCCGAAGGCTCCGGCGAGAACCTGTTCCTCGTGTGGAAGGGCCTGCTCTACACGCCGCCGCTCTCCTGCTCGACGCTGCCGGGCATCACGCGCATGTCGGTGCTGCAGCTGGCCGCCGAGATGGGAATCCCGATCGAGGAGAAGACCGTCCCTCGCGAGATGCTCTACGCCGCCGACGAGATCTTCTTCACCGGCACGGCAGCCGAGATCACGCCCATCCGCTCCGTCGACAAGATCTCGGTGGGGAAGGGCCGGCGCGGGCCGATCACCGAGAAGATCCAGAAGGCGTTCTTCGACATCGTCGAGGGGAATGTGGCGGATCGCTACGGGTGGCTGACGCCGGTAGGCGTTGCCGTCGCCCAATAGTTCCTGCTGCTCCAGCCGCGAGGCTGGTGGGGCGTTGCAGCATAAGTTTCTCTACGGCCACATAGCGTCCGAAGAGCTCGTCCCTTCGTGTTGAAAAAGGCTCCCCGCGCTCCGCGGGGAGCCTTTTTCCCATTTGCTGGGAATGGATGGGGAACCCTTTCTAGATTTTGGCTCCTCGGCGCTTGGCGATCAGCTCGGCCACGATGGCGATCGCGATCTCTTCGGGTGTCTTGGCTCCGATGGCCAGACCGATCGGGTTCTTGATGCGGGCGAGCTCCTCTGGTGTGAAGCCTTCGGCTTGGAGCTCGGCGAAGAGGGTTCTTCTTTTTGCTGCGCTTCCGATCATTCCCAGGTAGGTGACCGGGACGCCTTTCAGGCTTCGGAGCGCTCGGCCGTCCGTCAGGTGACCTCTCGACACGAGCGCCACGAAGTCTTCGGGCGCTGGGCGGGGGAGATCGGTGTAGTCGGGTTTGACTGTGACGAGACGGACGGCGGAAGGGAAGGAGTCTCTGTCGAGCTGCTCGGGACGCTCGTCGGCCACCGTGACCTCGAAGCCGGTGAAGTGCGCGGCTCTTGCCAGCGCCCGGCCGCAGTGGCCGGCGCCCACCACGAGGAGCCTCGGGGCTCGTTCGATCACCTCGAGGAGCACGGTTGCCTTTCCGCCGCAGACCGCTCCGAAAGAATCGCTGCCTGTGGGTACGAAGGCATAGTCGCGGGTGAAGGGGAGTCCTCCTTCGGAGAGCAGCCGCCTCGCGTCATCACCGACCAGCGACTCGAATTTTCCTCCTCCGATCGTGAAACGCGTGCTGCCGTCCGGAAGGAAAAGCATCCGGGCCGTGGTTTCCCGGGGCGTCGAGCCCACGGCGGTGACCACCGTTGCCATCACGATCTTGCCGTGCTGGGCGAGGAGCGCCGGGAGGGTGGCGAAAAGCTCGGCTGTCATGCGGTCTCGGAGATCTGCGCCAGATCCGAGGGGCGATCGACGTCGTGGAGGATGCCCGGGCCGAACCCCTCGAGGTGATGTGTCGTGAGGTCTGGCTCGCGGAAGAGGTCCGACAGTCTTGCGGTGTCGTCCCACGAAAGGATTCGCGGCACCAGCGTGCTCGAGAAGACGAGCGGGTGGCCCCGCCGGCCGTTGGAGACCGGAACGGTCAACACCTCGTCTGGAAGCTCGCGCGCGGCCGCCAGAACGCGCCTGATGTCGTCCGCTGTGAGGAGGGCGAGATCCGCCGGCGAGACGGCCACGAGCCCCGCTTTGCTGCTCAGCGCGTTCAGGCCCGCCCGGATCGACGAGAACATCCCTTTCTCCCAGGCCGGATTGACGACGAGGTGGACCGGCAGGTGCTGGATCACCGAAGCGAGCAAGGAGGCATTCGCCCCCAGCACGACCACGACCTCGTCGAGACCCGCGTCCAGGAAAGCCCGGATCGATCTCGCCAGCATCGGTTCCCCGTCAACCTTGGCGAGCATTTTCGGCGAGCCGAAGCGCGACGAGGACCCGGCGGCGAGAAGGAGTCCCGAAGCGAACATGCGGAGATTCTACGGATCAGTCCCCACAGTTCCGGACCGTCACCGCCGGATTGACCCGAACGGGCGGCGCGCCTATTCTGAGAGTCGCTTCTCGAGCGTTCCAATCCGTTCCGTCGTGGGAGGGAGCCCCCATGCATATCAATGACCTCCTCAAGATCTCGGTCGAGCGGAAGGCGTCCGACCTTCACTTGAAGGTTGGCGCGCATCCGATCATCCGGGTGGACGGCGACCTCATCCCCCTGGTCGACCTGAAGCGCCTCATGCAGGAAGACACGATCGCGATGGCGTTCTCGATCATGTCCTCGCGCCAGAAGGAAAAGTTCAAGGCGAACTTCGAGATCGACATCGCCTACTCGGTGCCGGGGCTCGGGCGGTTCCGCTGCAACATCTTCCAGCAGCGCGGCACCGTGGGCATGGTCTGCCGCGTCATTCCCGCCCGCATCCTCACCATCAAGGACCTGCTCCTGCCGCCCATCATCGAGAAGATCTGCGAGGAGACGCGCGGTCTGATCCTCGTCACCGGCACGACGGGGTCCGGTAAATCCACGTCGCTCGCGGCCATGGTCGATTACATCAACTCGGTTCGCTCCGAGCACGTGATGACGATCGAGGATCCCGTGGAGTTCCTGCACCGGGACAAGAAGTCGATCATCAACCAGCGCGAGCTGGAAGTGGACACGCGTTCGTTCGCCACCGCCATCCGCGCCGCCCTGCGGCAGGATCCCGACGTGATCCTCGTGGGCGAAATGCGCGACTTCGAGACTGTGGAGACCGCCCTC
>JBDSFL010000150.1:0-7895 GCA_039919545.1 Thermoanaerobaculia bacterium
GCGGTCGACCGATAGGGTGAAGGTGACAGGGCTCGAATCCGTGATGGGTGATGAGAGCGTCGACGGAAGGACGAGCCACGATCCGCCCGGATTCACCGATGCGGATAGGTAGACGGGCCCCTGTCCGACGATGGGATCGAGGTAGACGGCAATGGTCTTGGAGGAGGGGTTCTGTCCAGCCGGAGCCGAGAACACGACGGTGGCAGCCGACGCATGGGCTTTCGTGCCGGTGCGGTCGCCCCCGGCGCTCGAGGGGGTGACCGTGAGCGTGACCGGCGTGGCGATCTGCTCGATTCCAGATCTGCCGTTGTACGTGCCGCTCAGCGTTCCGGCGAAAGATCCCGGCGAGGCCAGAGCCGCGGATCTCGCCGTGAGCGTGACCGCTGCTGTTGCGCCCGCGGGGACGTCCAGAAAGGGGGAAGAGACGTCGAAAAAGGCGCCCGTGACCTGGAAGCTGAGACGGGCAGAGAGCGCCCCCGTATTCCGGAAGCTGACGCCGGCGCTGGGCGGGGCATCCCCTGCCTTGACGATCCACGAGGGACCGGAGTTGGTCAGGAGGAAGGAGGCGGGCATGGCCCGAGCCAGCAGGCTGGTCGACGCCGAGGTGGTCGCCGCTCCGCACTCCTGCACCGCTCTGACCCTGAGGAAGAGAGTGGAGTCGCTGGCGGAAGCGAGCGTGGGCACGAGAGCCGACGTCTGAGTGGTGGTCACCGAGGTATCGATGCTCGTGAAAGACGAATTCTTCGATGTCTCGACGACATACGAGCCCCCCAGCGCCAGCCCGGCAGAGGATACCCACGTGACCAGAAGGGCCTGGCCGGACGTGATGGACGCTGTCCCGAGGCTCTTCAGCTGCGGCGCGCCAGGAGGCGCGCAGGTGCCGCCGATCGCGATGGTCGCGGAGCTGGAGAGAGGGGAGTAGATGCCGCCCGTGGGATAGCCGGTATACCGGAATGTCGCAACGGCGTACCGGTAGGTTCCCGCCGAGAGCGTTCCGCCCACGTTCGCATTCCCTCCGGGACCGTAATCCGTGAAGCTGCCCGTGCCGGGTGGACACGGAATGAACTTCGATCCGACGGGCGCAAAGACGCCGTCCGCACCGGCGCGGTAGAAAGAGATGCCGGGAGCCAGATCATCGGGGACCGAGTAGGTCAGCGTGGCCTGCCCGGGACCGCCGGATGTGACCGAGATGAGGGTGGGCTTGGACGGCAGGCCGGGCAGGGTATCGGCTGCCAACGTGTACTGCGTGTTGACCGAGCCGCAACCGGCCACCCGGACGGAGAACGCGTAGACCGTGCTCGGGCTCGTCAGCTGCACGGTCCGAGAGGTCGACGTCGTCGTCGCGACGACGCCGTACGCCGGGAGGGTATTCGAGACCCATCGGCAGTAGGTCGTGTCGGTCTGCTGGAGGATCTCGTAGTTCGTGCTGACCGTTGCACCCGCTGGAGCGTCCCAGGCCAGCGATACCGACTGTCCCGGCACGGACGTGAAACGAAAGTTGGCAAGGGAGCCGGTCGGACACTGAGCCATGACGGAGCGATACGGGAGAAGGCAGGCCGCGAAGCCGAGCACCAGCGCAACACTCCATCGTGACCGCATTTGAAGACGTTAGGCCCGGGGTGTTCCGGAGTCAAGACGCTGTCCCGCCCGCGACCAGCCTCAGGAACCGCGGGCCTTCCCCGGCGGCTCGATGCTCGGCGGCAGGATGGGCGCCGGAAGGTGTTGAAGGCGCCAGTATCCAACTGCTGAGCAAGCCACTTCGATCGAAGGTTCCTCTGACGGTACAAAGGTCCGGGCGATACGCGAGAAGCTGCTGAACGAGATCCCTCCTGAGCTTCTGCGCGAACGGCTTGTCGACGCGCTCGTTGCAGACCCTCTCGAGGAACGCAAGACGTGCTCGCCGCAGGCTTCTTCCTTGTCGATTTGTGATCTGATGCCGTCCTTGCCGGGCCTGCGCAGGCCAGAGGTGCAACACGAGATGAACGATCTTCCGGCCATCCTCAAGAGGGACACGGCGGAGATTCACGAGCGGGTGGAAAGGCTTCCCTTCTTCCAGGCGCTTCGTACCCACGAGCTGCAAACGCTCTCGATCGTCGGCTTCATGCGGTGTCTCGCGATCGTTCACGCCGTCGTCGAGCGGCTCTCGAGCGCCTCACGGACCCCGCCGGTCGAGGCGGTCTGGCGCGTGACGATGCCGAAGCTGCCTCTGCTCACGAGCGATCTGACCGGCCTGGGCGCCGAGGCGCTTCCCAGCATCACACCGGCGATCGTGCAGGCCATCGAGCTGGGCGGCGAGCTCCTGAAGCTATCGATCGATCCGGTCGCCCTGATCGGCTTTCTCTACGTCCTGGAGGGCTCGCAGAACGGCGCGACCTACCTGAAACAAGAGCTCGCACGCGGCCTCGACGTCGAGCCCGAGAAGCTGACCTACTTCGGCTGCTACGGCCAGGCCACGTCCGCGACGTGGCAGTCGTTCGTCTCCCTCCTGGGCTCCCTCGAGCTCTCGGCCGAGGAGAAGGCCGTCGCCGTCCGATCCGCGGTGACCTGCTTCGCCGGAATCGAGAGGATCGTGTCTGCCCTTCACCCATTCGACGAGAAGGACGTCCGATATCACGTGGCGGCGGTCAATATCGAAGCCGGAGATCATCTGGTACCGCAGGATCCGGACGAAATCGTGCTCGCTCTCCGGGCAGGGCGGACGGCGTGGGAGAAGTTTCCCTACCTGGAAGCGCGATTCGGCGACCGGGGACGGCGATTCACGAGCAGCGACAGCTGCTGGCTGGTTGGCCTTCACGATTTTCCGGCGGACGTCGTCACGAAGAACCTCGTCTGGCTGAGAACCGTTCTGGCGAGTCGAGGACTTCCGACGATCATTCTCGAGCGGCACCTCGAAACGATCGTTCGAGAGCTCGGAGCCTCGCGGGCCGCCTCCTATCAGCCTTTTCTGGCGTCGCTGAGGACCGAGCGCGCGAGCTACATGAGCGCCGATGTGCTCGAGAGCATCACCTCGGAGCACGAACGACTCTTTCGCGCCTGCTCCGGATATCGCATCGAGCCGGCTGCGGAGCTCATCGTCTCGGCCTGGATCGACGAAAGAGCCGGAATCGCGGGCGCCCTCGCATCGACCCGAGCCTGGTTCGGCGATCCCGGGCGGTTTTCCAGCGATTGGACCGGAACGGTCGACCGGCTCGTCGGAGCTCTATGCTGAGATGGTGCTCGTACTGCCAGCAGTATCAGGGCGAGAAGGCGCCTTATGCCGACCTCCGGGTTTCGCACGGCATCTGCTCACCGTGCCTGGCCCGCGTGCCGAGCCAATCCGACCTCGAGTTCGAGCACTCGAATTCACTCGCGGAAATCCAGCACAGGCTGCAGGCCGCCGGCGCCCTCGGGGACGTTGCGAGGGCCGTCGAAACGATCCAGGAAGCCGCGCGTGTGGGCTTTCGCCCCATCGACGTCTTCTTGGGGATCATGGCGCCCCTGCTCTACGAGGTCGGCGAGCGATGGCAGTGCGGCGCCATCTCGGTCGCCGACGAGCATCGCTTCACATCATTCTGTGAGCAGGTCTTCGCGCGGGTGTCGGCGACCGCGCCTGCGGGTGACGACTGCAAAATCCTTCTCGTCAACGCTCGCGGGAATCGTCATACGCTCGCGATTCGCGCCCTGGCTCTGTATCTGCGGCAAAACGGCGCTCGTGCCGGAGCGCTTTCGCCGGAGCTCTCGATCGACGAGGTCCTGCTCGAGACGGAGCGATCGGGCGCGAGAATCGTCCTCGTGTCGGCCGCGCTCGCGGAGCATCGGGATCAGGTCGTCGAGCTCGCCGAGGCGATCGGCACCATGCCCGACGGGGCGAGGCCGAGGATCGTCGTCGGCGGCTACGCTGTCAAATCTGGTCTGTTCGAGCCGATTCCAGGCGTTCAGCTGGCCGGCGACATTTCAGCTCTCGAGCTCTGAACCGCCGACCGAGGCGATGTATCCCGCCGCTCGCGGGCTGAAGCGCTCGAATGCTCCGCGACTACCAGTGGCGCGCCGGGCGAACTTGGGACGTAGGATGCGAAAAGCCAGAGTCAAGGACTTGCCGTTGGAGTTTGGACGAACACGGTCGCCGCTTCTGCCGCAGGTGAGCACAGGGAGCCGACAGATGAATCGTTTTTCAGCATTCAGAGTCATTTCTCTTCTGTCGGGATTTGCGCTCGTGATGGCTTTGCCTGCCTTCGCCGGGCCCGGTCCCTGGACCACGGGTGGTCCCTATGCCGGAGACGTCTGGTGCGTCGCGATCGATCCGCTCACGTCGTCCACCATCTATTCCGGGACGGCGGGCGGCGGGCTCTTCAAGTCCACCGACGCAGGCTCCACCTGGTCCGCCAGGAACGTGGGGCTTCCCTCACGATTCATCGACTCGATCGCCATCGACCCCAACACCCCCGCCACGCTCTACGTCGGGATTCTCGAAAACGCCATTCCGGGCGGAGTGTTCCGTTCGACGAACGCGGGCGCCAGCTGGGGTGCCGTCAACACCGGGTTGACGAATCACAATGTCGAGGTCGTGGTCATCGACCCCATCCTCTCCACGACGCTCTATGCCGGCGCCTCGACCGAGCTGGGAGGCACGACCCCGTTGTTCAAGTCGACCGACTCGGGCGGCTCGTGGGTTGCCGCGAACGCGGGACTTGCCAATGTGACCATCTCGGCGCTCGCCATCGATCCCACGGCTCACGCCACGCTCTACGCGGGCACGCGATTCGGAAGCGGCATCTTCAAGTCGACGGATTCCGGAGGAAGCTGGACGGGAGCTTCCGCCGGGATCACGAACAATGAGATCGAGGCCCTCGCGATCGATTCAGCGGCTCCCGCCACGCTCTATGCCGGGACGAATGGCGGCGGCGTGTTCAAGTCGACCGATTCGGGGGCCACGTGGTCAGCGGCGAACGCAGGACTCGCGAGCTCAGGGGTCAGCGACCTGGTCATAGACCCCGCCGACCACGCCACGCTCTATGCGGCGACACTCCGCGGTGGGCTCTTCAAGTCCACGGACGCCGCTGGCTCCTGGGCTTCGTCCAGCACAGGCTTGGCCAATAACCTGACCGCCCTTGCGCTCGCGCCCACGTCGAACGTGCTCTATGCGGCCGCCACCTTCGGCTTCGGTGTCTACCGCTCGAGCGACTCCGGCGGTACCTGGAAGTCCACCAGCTCGGGCTTGACCACCCTGACGCCCGTTGCCCTGTCGGTCAGCCCGCTGCCCGACACGCTCTTCGCCGCCAGCGATCGCGGCGGCATCTTCCGCACCACGGATCACGGCGCCAGCTGGAACGCCGCCAACACGGGAATCACCGACCAGTATCCGTATGCAAACATCGTCAGCTTGGCCATCGACCCGGTCACCCCCACCACGATCTACGCCGGCACCTTCGCGAACGGCCCCATTCCCAGCGTCCTGAAGTCGACGGACTCTGGCGCTTCCTGGAGCGCTGCGGGAACGGGGCTGCCGTCCACCGTCCAGATCGCGGCGTTGGCCATCGATCCGACGGTCCCCTCCACGCTCTACGCCGGCACGTGGGAGCACGGTGTCTACAAGTCGACGACCGGGGGTTCGACCTGGTTTCCAGCCAACGGCGGCATGGCAAACCTGGGAGTCAATTCCTTGGTCATCGACCCGTCCGCGACGACCACGATCTACTCCAGCTCCGGCGCGGGCGTTTTCAAGTCCACCAATTCAGGTGCTTCGTGGTTGGCTCCTCAAGCGGGCGCTCCGAACGTTTTCATGCTGGCAATCGATCCCATCACCACCAGCACGCTGTACGCCGCCTCGCAGTTCGGTGGGGTATTCAAATCGACCGATGCGGGCGGAACGTGGTCACCCTGCGGGGCAGAGCTCGCCAGCCTGGCTGTCTTCTCGGTTGTCATCGACCCGTCGCGCCCGGCCCGGCTCTTCGCCGCGACGGGCGAGAGCGGCGTCTTCCAGTCCACGGATGCGGGGGCCAGCTGGACCCCTTTCGGTTCCGGCCTGCCCGGCGTGGAGACGTACGCCCTGGCGCTGGATTCCCGGAATCCTGCAACCCTTTACGCGGGCCTGTCGTTCAGCGGGGTGTGGCAAACGCTGCTCGATGCTCCGCTTCACTTTCATACGGTGATTCCTTGCAGGCTCCTGGATACGCGGCAGCCCGACGGGCCGACCGGCGGCCCCGCGCTCTCGGCCGGAGCGCCGCGAATGATCGGAGCCGCGGGACGCTGCGGAATTCCGGCCGCCGCACAGGCGCTGTCGCTGAACGCAACCGTCGTCGCTCCGCCCGTCGGGGGGCAGCTGCGGCTCTTCGCCGGAGACGCACAGCCTGCGCCGTTCGAGACGCTCACGTTCCCGGTCGGCCGCACACGGGCGCTCAGCCTCACGCTCGCGCTCGACGGAGCCGGGAGCGGGTCGTTCGGCGCGCAAACCGACGCCAACGCGGCTGCCGTGGATCTGATCATCGACGTGAGCGGGTTTTATCAGTAGAACATTGGCGACGTCGTGCGGGATCCGTGGATCGGTGACACCGCTGGGGGGTAGCGCCGCGAACGAAAGGAACGAACATGAAGAGTCAACCGAAGGCAGCAGGCCCCGCGGCTTCGAAGCTGATCACCGAAAAAATTGCCGAGCTGGGCGACTGGAGAGGCGAGACGCTGGCCAGCATGCGCGCCCTCATCACGCAGGCCGACCCCGATGTGGTGGAAGAGTGGAAGTGGATGGGAACGCCGGTGTGGTCGCATGACGGTGGCATCTGCACCGGAGAGACGTACAAGTCCGTCGTGAAGCTGACCTTCTTCAAGGGCGCCTCCCTGAAGGATCCCGCCAAGATCTTCAACTCGAGCCTCGATGGGAACGTCAGGCGCGCCATCGACATTCGCGAGGGTGAGAAGATCGACGCGAAGGCGTTCCAGGCGCTCATCAAGGCGGCCGTCGCTCTCAATGATTCCAGCGGAAAGAGATCGACGAAAGGTAAGTGACGAGCCTGTGAAGCCTCGGAATCGCTGACGATCGGTCACTTCCCCACAATCGAGAAAAGGAGCCGCCGTGGACTCTCTCCTCAATCGCCGCTTCAAGCTCGTGGCTCGTCCCAAGGGACTCGTCTCGCGCGCCGACTTCGAGCTCTCCACCGTGCCCGCGCCCTCGCCGGGCCCCGGCGAGGCGCTCGTTCACGTTCGCTATCTCTCGCTCGATCCCGCCATGCGCGGCTGGATGAACGAGGGGAAGTCCTACGTGCCGCCGGTGGCCCTGGGCGAGGTGATGCGGGCCCTCGGCATCGGTGAGGTCATCGCATCGAACGACCCGGCCCTCTCGGTCGGGGACACCGTCACGGGGCTGACGGGGGTGCAGGAATACGCGGTGCTTCCGGCTCGCGAGCTGACGCGCGTCGATCCGCGGCTCGCGCCGTTGCCTCGCTTTTTAGGGGCGCTCGGGATGCCAGGGATGACCGCCTACTTCGGCCTGCTGGAGATCGGACAGCCGAAGGAGGGAGAAACCGTCGTCGTCTCGGGAGCCGCGGGCGCGGTCGGGATGCTCGTGGGGCAGATCGCCCGCATCAAGGGCTGCCGTGCGGTGGGCCTCGCCGGAGGCGCCGAGAAATGCCGGTACCTCACCCAGGAGCTCGGCTTCGACGCGGCCATCGACTACAAGAACGAGGACGTGAAGGACGGACTGAAACGCGCGTGCCCTGCGGGCGTCGACGTGTATTTCGACAACGTGGGGGGCGAAATCCTGGACCTCGTGCTGACGCGACTGGCGAGGAAGGCGCGCATCGTGATCTGCGGCGCCATCTCGCAATACAACAATGTCGACGGGGCCGTCGGCCCGAAGAATTACATGGCCCTGCTGGTGGCTCGGGCGCGCATGGAGGGCTTCGTGGTGTTTGATCACGCTCCGC
>JBDSFL010000163.1:0-3253 GCA_039919545.1 Thermoanaerobaculia bacterium
TCACCAGACTTCGCGTCGCCTACCAGCCGACCCCGCGGCGCCCGGAATGCGATTCCCGGGATTACTCGGACAGGCTCCTAGTCAGCTCTTCCAGGCTCCGTCCCTGATGACGGCGCAGCGTCTGGAGCGCGATGTCCACCGCGGCGAGGTGCCGGCGGACGATGGCGACGTCGGGCCGGCCGGGGCTCATCGGCCGAATTTCCCGGTCCGCAGACGCTCCGCCTGAGCCGCGTCGACGATGGCGAGGTGCGGAAGGAAGTCGCAGTAGCGCGACAGGGCGCGCCCCTCCCGCGTCGTGGTGGCTGCGAGGTCGCGTGCGAGAAGGCGGGCGCCGTCCCGAAGGACGCGGTGATACAGGAGCGGCGTTGCGGTGTTGAGCACGACCATGTCCACGCGGCTGTGGCCGAGCGCCTTCATCAGGTCCGCCGCCAGCTCAGCCGCGAACAGGGCAAACGGCGTCACGACGAGCGCGGCATCGAGAAAGACCGCCACGTCGATATCGCTCAGCGGGCCCGCATCCCCTCGCGCGGTCGAGCCGAAGAGGTAAGCCTCGAGGACCTCCGTCCGGGCATCCAGCGCGGCGGCGATTCGCTCGGTCAGACTCGCCAGGTATTCATTGCTCACGGGACGATTATGCGGCGCTGACGGCCGGATCACCTGATCATCGATGGCAACGGGTTCCATCAATGGGCGCTCAAAACCCGGAGCGGGATTGCGGCTTGGAGAGTTACTTCCCGGTCGCTTTCCGAGCCTGTCCCTGCCTCCTCAGCGCCGATCGCGCCCCGCGGCCCACCACCGCGTCCGGCCCGTCCGTCTCGCGTCACGTCGAGGGACTTCAACTCTCACGAAGTCGGATCGGGCTTCTCGTATCGCTCCCAGAGCGCGGCCAGATCGCGCGCGGCATGCACGAATCCGACGACGAAGACCCGGTTCTCATCGATGCGGTCGAGGAGCCCGTAGCTCTTCCTGATGAAGAGCTCGCGATAGGCCGGGTCTGCACCCTCAGGGATGACTCGGCCGCGCTCTGGAAACTGCCTCAGGGAGCGTGCCGCGGCGAGAGCCTCGTGCACCAGATCTTGCGCATAGGCGGGTGAGTCACGAGCGATGAAGCGCGCGACGTCGTCGAGATCGTCCGCGCCGTCCCCGGTCCACCCTACGGTGTGAGCCATCGCGCCATACGTTCCTCGACTTCCTCTTGCGTGAGGGTGTTCCCGTCCTCGATCTCCTTGAGGCCCTTGTCGAGCTTCTGACGGACGAAGAGGTGGTACTGGATGTCCTCGAACGAGGCGTCGTCGGGAAGCGTGTCGAGGAGGCGCTTGACCTCTTCTTTGGCGGGCGTCGGCTGCATGGGACCTTAGTCTACGTCCATTGCGCCGCTTCTCTCGCGCGGAGGCGCCATGAGCGTCCTTTCGCAGGGTGCGGTGTCGTGAGCGCCAAGGAGATCGCGGTTTGGAGAGCTACTCCCGACCGGCTTTCCTTCGCGAAGCCTGCGTCTTCCGCACGGCTCCCGCCCCCCGGCACACCACCGCGTCCGGATCGCGCGCATACAGAACCGGCACGGCCCAGTCCATCGACGCCTCCGCGCTCTGATAGCTCACGGCGAGCCGCGCCTCGCGCGCGGCCTGCCCCAGCGTGTGTCCGGCGGCGAGCGCCGCGTAGAAGCGGCGTGAGAACGCCGTGGCCGACGCGTCGAGCACCGGGTACTGATTTCCGATCACCGCCGGGATTCCACCGGCCACCAGCGAGGGCGCCACGCCGCGATTGAAGTCGGCGCGCCCGCCGCGTCCCGTCTCGCAGGCGTTGAGCACCACGAGAGAGAGTCCCCGGCCGCAGAGAAGCTGGCGCAGCGCCCGCGCGTCCACCGTCTGCGCGTGGCCGCGATCGTCCTGGAAGAGGAGCGAGCCAACGCGCTTCTTCTCGTCGTACGAGCCGTGGCCGATGAAGTGGAGCACGTCGAAGCGGCGCGCCGCCATCCGGTCGTGCAGCTTCTCCGCCGTCAGGGCACGCACGAAATCCAGCGTCACGAGACCGGTCTTCAACAGAGGGGCGAAGCTCTTCCGGATCGCTTTTTCCTCGTCCTTCGTCGAGAGGAGCTGCGTGCCGAGCGGTTGCGCGGCCGCCACGAGGATGCGTAGCGGGCCGGAGCGCGGCCTCAACGTTTCCGCGGGGACGGGCGTGAGCACGCCGCGCACGAAGTGGACGTCCTCGATGGCCAGGAAAGACGCGCGGGCAGGGTCGTACGCGAACTCCCAGGGCTTGTCGGCGAGCCACGCCAGCGTGGACGTGAAGACGAGGTCGAGCGGTGCGGGGCCGCGCGCCCGCGCCGTGTCGTACAACCGCCGTACCTCCCCGGGGAAGAGCGTCTCGAACAGGAGCTTGCCGTAGCGCACGAGATCGGCTCCTGTCGGCAGCGCGCGCTCGGACCTGCCTTCCAGGAATGCGAGGATCTGCTCGTGCGTGGCGATGAGCTTGCGCATCCGCTCGCCGGCCTCGCCGCCTTTCGTCGCGAACGGCTCGACGACCCGGGCTCCGCCGTACGAGGCCATGAGCTGGCCGCCTCCGGTTCTCCCCGCCTCGCCGCCGTCCGAGCCGCCGAGGAGCACGAGCTCGAACCGATCGGTGCCCCTCGAGGCCGCGCGCGATCGGGCGGGCGCCTTCGGAGATGCGGTCTTCTTCGAAGCGCCGGCCGCGAGCACCGGGCGGGCACGTCCGCGCGTGACGGGCACAGGACGGGCGGCCTCGTAGGGAGCGCTGGAACGCGGGAGCTGGAGCAGGCTCTCCGCGATGAAATCGACGCTGCGCGGCTCCGCGAAGAAGTTCACATGATGGATCGCATCGGCGCTCGCCGCGAGATTCCCATCCGGCCCGAAGCAGCCGATGTTCTCCGCGCCGATCGCGCGTTCACCATCGCCGCCGAATCGCCAGCCCCCTTCGGTGGGGACCACGAGATCGTTGGCCGCGCCGAAGAAGCGGTGGACGCCGGCATCGCGCATGCGGGCCAGGAGCGACGTCCCCGGCTTGAAGCCGGCCACGAGCGCGGAGTACGCGTCGGTCGATCCCTGCGAAGCATCGAGCGCCTTCAACGTCTCGCTTCCGGGCGCCAGTGCGGCGATTCCCGGCAGCGTGCCGAGCGCACGCCAGGCCATCCACATCAGCCCCTCGGCCACGAAGCCGAGGCCGAAAGAGAAGGGATGCTTCGGGAAGAAGTCGATCAGGTTGGCCACCCAGCCCACCAGCTGCTTCCACTGGTCGG
>JBDSFL010000173.1:0-9650 GCA_039919545.1 Thermoanaerobaculia bacterium
CCACCTGCTGATCAAGACGGAAAGCCGCGAGGTGATCGCGGCCGCCGGCGAGATCCTTCAGGCTCTCCCGGAGCCCCCGCGGATCGACGTCGACCCTCAGAACATGCTCTGAGCGGAGTGCGCCGGCCCTCAGCCCGGGTTCTCTGCCTCTTTCTGTTACATTCGAGCCGTGAGTTCCGATGCCAATTTCGAGGAGCCGATCCAGCGGATCAAGAATCGCCTGGAAGAGCTGCGCGGATATCCGGAGAGCCCCGCGCGCACCCGCGAGATCCAGAAGCTCCAGGACAAGCTGGAGAAGGTCTCCCTGGAGATCTACGGCAACCTCGCTCCCTGGCAGAAGACGCTGGTCGCGCGGCATCCGGCTCGCCCGTTCTGCCTCGATTACATCCGCATCCTGACGCACGACTTCGTCGAGTGGCACGGCGACCGCGCGTTCGCGGACGATCCGGCCATCGTCGCCGGCTTCGCCTTCATCGGCGAGCGTCCCGTGGCCATCGTGGGGCACCAGAAGGGGCGCGACACGAAGGAGAAGATCCACCGCAACTTCGGCATGCCGCGCCCCGAGGGCTATCGCAAGGCGCTGCGCGTGATGAAGCTCGCGGAGAAATTCCATCGCCCGCTGTTCTGCTTCATCGACACGCCGGGCGCCTACCCGGGGCTCGACAGCGAGGAGCGCGGCGTCTCGGAAGCCATCGCGCGGAACCTTTTCGAGATGTCGCACCTGAAGACGCCCATCATCGCCACGGTGACCGGCGAAGGGGGCTCGGGCGGCGCGCTCGGAATTGGCATCGCCGACGTCGTCCTCATGCTCGAGCATTCCGTTTACTCCGTGATCTCGCCCGAGGGCTGCGCAGCGATCCTCTGGAAGGATCAGGGGCGCGCGAAAGATGCCGCCGAGGCGATGCGCGTGACCGCGGCCGACTGCAAGGCGCTGGGAATCATCGACGAGGTCATCCCGGAACCGGCGGGGGGCGCGCACGCGGACCCGGTGGCCACCGTGGACTCGGTGGGGCGAATCCTCATGGCGCACCTGGCCCGGCTGGACGGCCTGTCGATGGAGCAGCTCCTGGACGCGCGCTACGCGAAGTTCCGGAAGATGGGAGTCTGGGAAGAGGCTGCGTCGGGCCGGTGATCGCTCCCGGGCCTGATCTCTCCATTCCGCTCCGGAAGGTGCGGCGCACGCTGCGACCCCAGGATCTGGCCGCCTCCGCCTCGCTCGCGCGCGAGCTGTCGCTTCCTCCGGCTGGGGGACGCGTGCTCTTCGCCCGCGGTTTCCTCACCGGCGCCGAAGGGCGCTCGCACCTGACGCCGAGCCCCGACGTCCTCCACGATCCGTTCGGGATGGCTGGTCTGCCCGAGGCGGTCGAGCGGCTGGCGGGAACCGCCCGGCGCGGAGGCCGTGTGGTCGTGTTCGGCGACTACGACTGCGACGGTGTGGGTGCGCTGGCGATCCTCGTGACCGTGCTGAGGAAGCTCGGCGCCGACGCCCGCCCCTTCATCCCGCACCGCGTGAAGGACGGGTACGGTCTCAGCTCGGCCACGCTCGAGCGCGCCATCGACGAGCACGCCCCGGAGGGAATCGTCACGGTGGACTGCGGCATCACCGCGGTCGAGCCCGTGGCCGAGATCGTGCGCCGCGGACTCTACGTCGTCATCACCGACCATCACCTTCCCCCCGCCTCGCTCCCGAGCGGCGCCGTGCTCGTCGACCCGAAGCTTCCCGGGTGCGCCTATCCGTACAAGGAGCTGTGCGGCGCCGGCATCGCGTGGAAGATGGCGGAGGCGCTCCTGATGGTTTGCGGCCAGAGCGTGGGGATCGATGCGTCGGGGCGGCGCGCGTGGATGGCGTCCCTTGCCAAGATCGCCGCGCTCTCGACCATCGCCGACGTGGTGCCGCTCACGGGCGAGAACCGCGTGCTCACGGCGTGGGGCCTGGCGGGCATGGCCGAGCCGCGCTCGCCGGGCCTCAGCGCTCTCCTCCGGCGAGCGGGGGTCCCGGCAGGGCGTGCCCCCACCGCCCGCGAGGTGGCCTTCCGGATCGCACCACGCCTGAACGCGACGGGCCGGATCGACCACGCCGCGCGCGCGCTGGAGCTGCTGATGACGACCGACGTCGCACGGGCGGAGCAGCTGGCCGACGAGATCGAGCAGGCGAACACCGATCGCCGCGGCGTGCAGGAAAAGGTCGTCGCCGCGGTGCTGGCCCGCATCGAGAAGACCTTCGATCCCGCCCGCGATGCCATCGTCATCGAGCTGGGCGAGCCGGAAGACGGCTGGCATCGCGGCGTGCTGGGGATCGCCGCCTCTCGCATCGCCGAGCGGGTCCATCGCCCGGTGCTCCTCTTCTCGCGCGAAGGGGACCGCATCTCGGGAAGCGGACGCACCTTCGGCCGCACGCCGCTGCACGCGCGGCTCGCCCCGGTGGCCGAGCGCTTCACGAAAGCCTTCGGCGGCCACGAGGCCGCGCTCGGGATGTCTCTCGACGCCGCGCAGTTCGAGGCCTTTCGCGACGAGGCGCGCGCGGCATTCGCCATGCACCGCACCGAGGACGAGTGGACCGAGGAGCTGTGGGTCGATACCGAGATCGCGGCCGCCGAGGCCGACACGGAGCTTTCCGTCGCGCTCCGGCGATTCGAGCCGCACGGACGGGACAACCCGCGCCCGCTGCTCCTGCTGCGCGGTCTCGCGTGGGACGGCCGAGGCAAGCAGGTGGGGGAGCGCGGCCTCCGCGTCACGTTCACCGATCGCGACCGGAAGCTGGATGCCATCGGCTGGTCGCTCGGACTCCTCCCCGCCGCGACACGGAAGGGGCGATACGACGTCGCCGCGAACCTGGCCATGGATTCCTACACGGGACGGCCGGGCCTCACCGTGGTCGACCTCGCGCCGGAGGAGACGTGAACCGCTCGCGGCGCTTGCTGCGGTGGCTCGTCGTGAGTTTTGGCGTCCTGCTCGTCGTGCTGCTCGCCTATTTCTATCGCAAGCCCGGCATCCCGGCGGGAGTGATCCGCGACGTGGTGGCCGAGACGCTGGTGAAGGAAGCGAAGGGGATCCGCGATCGTGTCCGCTTCAAGGGCTTCGACTACGTCGAGACGCGCGCCCAGCAGGGGAAGTATCACCTGCGCGCGACCGAGGCGCTCGGTTTCGAGGAGAACGGCGATCAGATCATCCGGCTGAAAGACGTGCTGTTCGAGTCGCAGGACGGGGTCGCAGGGCCGGGCATCGCCATCACGGCGCCTCGCGCCGAGTTCGCCCAGGTATCCCGCGCGATCCGCGTGTTCGAGGGCGTGAGGATCGAAGGCGAAGGCACCACGCTGAGCGGAAGCTCGTTCCACTACGAAAATCTGAGCGGAAAATTTCGGTCGGACGGTCCGGTCACCGCGGTGCGAGGCGGCCTGATCGCGCGCGCCGACGAAGGCGAGCTGCAGGCACGCGACGGCGTCTTGCTGCTCAAGGGCAGCGTGCGCGTGCGCGGCCGCATGGAGCGGGCGCGGCGCATGGATCTCTCGGCGCCCACCGTTCGCCTCGGCCGCCTGGGCGAGCTGGCGGCGGAGGGGGGCGTGACGATCAAGACGGAGGAGAGCTTCCTGCGCAGCCGCATCTTCGTCCGCAAGGCCGAGGAGAGCGGAGACCGGCTGCGCGCCGAAGGGGACGCGATCATCCTGTTCCGTCCCGACGCTGCGCGCCTCGCGGCGCCGCTGCTCGCTTCGGCCGAGATCATCCAGCTGCTGCGCGATGCGGCCGGCGACCCGTCGAGTCTCGAGCTGAGCTCGGCCGCGTCGCGTTCGCGCATCGACGTCGGTCCCGACGGAGTGAACGGGGCTCGCCGCGCGCTGGCTCCGCGTGTCGAAGCCCGCTTCGTGGAAGGACGCCTCTCGGAGCTGACGGTTCCGGCCGACCTCGACGCCGCGGAATCGTGTCCGCCCGGAGCCGCTCCGAATTCGGGGATGCGCAGCCTGAAGGCGGGCTTCGCGCGGTTCACGTTCCAGCCCGACGGACGGACGCTGGACGTGGCGACTCTCGAAAAGAACGTCGTGATCGCGGACGGCGCGCGAGCCCTCCTGACCGCGCCCCGCGGCACGCTGCGCGGCGTGGACGACACCGCGGTTTTCGCGGGCGACACCGGGAACCCCGCGAGCTACCGCGACGAGAAGGGCAGCCTCAAGGCGCAGACGCTGGCCTACGCGCGCAAGGACGGACACATCGACGCTTCCGGAACGGTGCTCGCCGACTTCCGCAGCGAAGGGCACCCCGACCTCTTCGGCACGAAGTCGGGTGATCCGATCCATTCGCGTTCGGATACGCTGCAGATGGGCCTCACCGACCGGAAGCTCACGCTGACGGGCGGAGTACAGGCCTGGCAGAAAGAAAACGTGCTCCGCTGCAAGAAGCTGCTCCTGGACGACCAGACGCGTTCGCTGCGTGCTGAAGGAGACGTCAAGGCGTTCCTCCGCCGGAAGCTCGCCGCGCCGTCTCCCGGAAAAGCGGCGCCTCCGTCGGACACCATCAACGTGTCGGGAGATCTCCTCACGCACCAGGAAGTCGACAGGCTCGTGCGCATCGAGGGGCACACGACGGTGGTCTCCGGAAACTGGAACCTGAAATCCGACATCACGGACATCCGCCTCGGTGCGGATCAGTCGATCGAGTTCGCGGAAGCGCGGGGCTCCGTGACGATCGAAGACCGCATCCTCCACCGCCGCGGCGCGGGAACGAAGGCGACCTGGAGGCCCCAGACGGATGTGGTGACGCTGGAAGGAAAGCCGGCCACCGTGCTGGACGAGAAGGGAAATCGCCTCACCGGCGCCGTTCTCAGCATCCGGCAGGGGCGATCGCGCGTGGACGTTTCTCCGGGAGAAGGAATCCCGAGCGAAGGCGTCTTCAGGCCGGAGGGCCCGTGACGAACAGCGGAGCCCGTCCAGTGCTCGAAGCGGAAGGTTTGCGCAAAAAGTACCGCGGCCGCACCGTCGTGGACGGCGTGTCGATCCGTGTGGAGGGAGGCGAGGTCGTCGGCTTGCTCGGCCCGAACGGAGCCGGAAAAACGACGACCTTCTCGATCGTGGTCGGCCTCGTGGCCCCGGAGGAAGGGTCCGTGCGCCTGGACGGCGACGACGTGACGCAGCTCCCGATGTTTCGCCGCGCCCGCCGCGGAATCGGCTATCTCCCGCAGGAAGCCTCCATCTTCCGAAAGATGACCGTGTTTCAGAACCTGCTCGCGATCCTCGAGACGCTGCCGCTTTCGCGCGCCGCGCGCGAGGAGAAAGCGCACGAGCTGCTCGATCGTTTCAAACTCTCGCATCTCACCGCGTCCGTGGCCGACACGCTCTCCGGCGGCGAGCGGAGGCGGCTCGAGATCGCGCGGGCGCTCACGCTGTCGCCGCGCTTCATCCTGCTCGACGAGCCCTTCGCCGGAATCGACCCGATCACGGTGCTCGACCTGCAGCAGGTGATCCGCGATCTGGCTGCGGCGGGAATCGGCGTGCTCATCACGGATCACAACGTGCGGGACACCCTGGCCATCGTGGATCGCGGCTACATCATCAACGTGGGTCAGATCTTCAGGGCTGGTTCACCTGTCGAGCTCTCGGCGGATGCAGAGGTTCGGCGCGTGTATCTCGGAGATCGCTTCCGGCTGGACTAGAATCAGCGCCAGAACCTGGGTAGGTGCCGCTGGCACCGAAATTGAGAGAGCTGAAGGGAAAGGCCGCTGAATCGTGGGACTCGAACAGAAACTCTCCTTACGCCTCTCCCAGCGTCTGGTCATGACGCCGACCCTGCAGCAAGCCATCAAGCTGCTGCAGATGACCCGTCTCGAGCTTCAAGACGTGGTCAACCAGGAGATCGTCGGCAACCCCGTCCTGGAAGAGCAGGATCCCGAGGAAAGGGCCAACGCCGACGAGGATCCCTCGACGGCCGAATCGCACGAGATCGATCTGGCCGACGCGGCAGCCATCGCGGAAGCCGGCGGCGGAGCCGAGCAGACGGACGGCATCGACGGAATGATCGACGCTCCGTCAGCCGCGGACCGGATCGCGGAAGGCCTCGCGGAGAACGCGGCCGAGAACTTCGCCGACAACGGCGAGCCCCCGCGCGACGGCACCGGCCAGGATCCCGAGCCGGTGGTCGATCCTTCCACCGATCCCGCCAACGAGGTCTACGAGCAGATCGATCTCGAAGCTTATTTCGGCGACTACATGGACGGCACGGCGACCGCGCCGCGCATGACCGAAGAGGCGGAAGAATTCTCGCTGGAGAACCGGGCCGAGACGGCTCCCGGACTCGACGCGCATCTCACCGAGCAGCTGGGGGTGTCCGAGGCGACCCCCGCCATCCGCGAGGCCTGCGGTTTCCTCATCGGCAACGTGGACCCGGATGGCTATCTGAGAATGACCCTGGACGAGGTCGTGGAAGGTGCGCCTTGCACGCCCGAGATCGGGGAGCGGGCCATCGCGCTGCTCCAGTCGTTCGATCCCGTGGGCGTGGGCGCGCGTAACCTCGCGGAATGTCTCCTGATCCAGGCGCGCGCGGCCAACGTCGCCACCCCGCTCCTCATCGACATCGTCACGAACCGCATCAACGATCTCGGCACGAAGCCCCCGGCGCTGCTGGCCCGGCAGATGAGCGTCCCCATGGACGAGCTGCAGAAGGCCATCGAATGGATCCGCAAGCTGGACCCGAAGCCCGGCCGCCGCTACGACTCCTCGCGCACAATCTACGTCGAGCCCGACGTGGCGGTGATCAAGCTGGGTGACGACTATGTCGTCCTCTTCAACGACGACGGCCTGCCGCGGCTCAAGGTTTCGTCCCTCTACCGGCGCATGCTCCAGGCGAAGGACGGCGTGCTCGACGGCGAAGGGAAGAGCTACCTGCGCGAGAAGATGCGTGCGGCGCAGTGGCTGATGAAGAGCCTCGACCAGCGGAAGCGCACCATCGTGCGCGTGGCCGAATCGATCGTGAAGAAGCAGCGCGACTTCCTCGACTACGGCGTGGCGCATCTGCGCCCCCTCGTGCTGCGCGACGTCGCCGAGGACATCGGGATGCACGAGTCCACGGTCTCGCGCGTCGTCTCGAACAAGTGGATGGCGACCCCGCGCGGCCTGCTTCCCATGAAGTTCTTCTTCCATTCCGCGATCGCCTCCTCCGGCGGCGAAGACATTTCGTCGCTGGCCGTGAAGGGGAAGATTCGCGCGCTCATCGAAGCTGAAGATCCCGCCCACCCGCTCTCGGACGCGCGCCTCTCCGAGCTCCTGGCCCGGGAGGGAATTCGCATCGCCCGGCGAACGGTGGCGAAGTACCGCGAGGAGCTTCGCATCTCCTCGAGCTCGATCCGGCGCGTCGAGACGACCGGCGTTCCGGAAGACGCCACGGCGGAGCGGGACGACGAGGATTCCGACGCGGGCGCGTCGATCGAGGCCGGAAAATTCAACGGCAGACCACAGGAGAACGAATGAACATCGAATTCACTGCGCGACGAGTCAAGCTCAGCCCGAAGGTTCGCGAGATCATGGAGAAGAAGCTCGAGAAGCTCTCGAAGGTTCTCCCCGCGGATGCCCAGGCCCACGTCATCGTGCGCGCTGAGAAGCTCGGAGTCGCCGTCGAGGTCACGATCGTGGGTCGTCAGGGGACGTGGACGGCCACCGAGGTGGGTGACGACCAGGAGAAAGCCAGCTACGCCGTCCTCGACAGGATCACCGCCCAGGCCAAGAAGGCCAAGGGAAAGAACCGCGAAGAGAAGAAGCACCGCACGTCGGCCGTCCGGGCCTCCACGATGAGCGAGAGCAGCGTGGAGAAGACCGAGAAGAAGAAAGCCGCCGAGCCGCGCGTGGGGGCCCGCCGCGAGAAAGTGGCCGCGCGCCCGATGTTCGAAGAAGACGCCCTGAACGCGTTCACCGGCCAGAATCGCCAGATCCTCGTCTTCCGCGATCCGGCCAACGACGCCTTCCGCGTGCTCTATCGCCGGCGCGATGGCAGCCTCGGCCTGCTGATCCCGACCTGATCCATCTCCTGCACGACTGACAGACCGAAATGCGGGACGCGACCGTCGAAACGAAGCCGTCCGTACGAGCCGGCGACCTGCAGTCTCCTGCTCTGGCGTCGCTTGGTCTCCGGCTCGTCACGGGGCGCGACGGCCTGACGCGGCCGATCGACTGGCCGCGCGTGCAGAAACCCGGGCTCGCCATCGCGGGCTTTCTCGACTACGTGAAGAAGAACCGCGTGCAGATCCTGGGGGAGAGCGAGTTCAGCTACCTGAAGACTCTCACGCCTGCAATCGCGCGGCAGAGACTCGACGCCTTCACCGCATTGCCCATGGCCTGCGTCGTGGTGACGAAGGGGATCGTGCCCCCGGCGGCCTTGAAGCGCTTCTGCAGCCAGCGCAGCGTTCCCCTCTTCGTCACCTCGCGGATGACGAGCGCGATCATCGAAGGGCTCACCGCTTTTCTCGAGGAGTCGCTCGCCCCGCGCGTCACCCTGCATGGCGTGCTCCTGGAAGTGGGCGGGCTCGGAACGCTTCTGTTCGGCGACTCCGGCGTGGGGAAGAGCGAGTGCGCTCTCTCCCTCGTGCAGCGAGGGCACAGGCTCGTGGCCGACGACCTCGTGGTCGTGCAGCGCTTTCCCAATGACGTCCTCATCGGCTCGTCGTCGGGCCTGATCCGCCACCACATGGAGCTTCGCGGCATTGGCATCGTGAACGTGCCGATGCTCTTCGGCGTCGCCGCCGTGCTCGAGCGACACATCGTGGAGCTGGTCATCCAGCTGACCGACTGGGTGGAGGGCCAGGCCTACGACCGCCTGGGACTCGACGACGAGTCCGAGGTCATTCTCGGCGTCCACGTGCCGCGCGTGCGGATGCCGGTGGCCACCGGTCGCGACGTGGCGCTGCTCGTGGAGATCGCGGCCCGCAACCATCTGCTGAAGCGCCGCGGGTTCCACGCCGCCCGGGAAATGGCCGCCAAGGTGCACGACGAGATCGCACGCAAAGCCCACGCGGACCGCTTCCTCGTGAGCCGCCGCACGAGGCGCAAGACGTCGCACCGAGAGAAGTCTCGTTGAGCGCGTCGACTCCGCCTGTATCGGAGAACCGCCTCCTGGTCGTCACCGGACTCTCGGGCTCGGGCAAGTCGTACGTGGCGCATGCCCTCGAGGACATCGGGTACACCACCGTCGACAACCTGCCGCTCTCCTTGCTGGACGAGTTCGCGGCGGAGGTGGCGGCGGGACGTGTGCCGCGCCCCCGGTCCGCCGTCGTGCTCGACGTCCGCAATCCGGATTTCGCGCAGAAATTTCCGGGTTTGCTCGACCGCCTGCGTGAGCGGCTCCCGATCACGGTGCTGTTTCTGGACTGCGAGGAGAAGGCCCTCCTGAACCGGTTCTCCGAGACGCGGCGCCCTCATCCGCTCGCCGAGAACCGCACGCTGGCCGAGGCGGTGGCCTACGAGCGCCAGCTCCTCGTCGAGGTGAAGGAGAAGGCCGACATCGTGGTCGACACGACCGCCATGACGGTACACGAGCTGAGGAGCGCCGTCGGCGAGAAGTTCCGCGACGCGAGCGATCCGGGCGTGCTCGCCCTCTCGCTGATCTCGTTCGGATACAAGCACGGCCTCCCGCCCGCGCTCGACCTCTGTTTCGACGTGCGCTTCCTGAAGAACCCG
>JBDSFL010000247.1:0-10871 GCA_039919545.1 Thermoanaerobaculia bacterium
TCCTCGAGCGAGAGCCAACTCGCCCCCTGCGTCGCGCCGCCTTGCAGCTCGCCCCACGGCGCTCGGAACGCGGCCTACGCCGTTTGACACCAGCCTCCTAGGCGTCTTTTCGATCAGGATCCGGAGGGGCTCCTACCGCGTTGGCAGAAGCGTCATCACCGACAAGGGCGCCAGCTCCGGCGGGTGGTCGCCCCACTCTTTGAGCTTCGTGTAGATGTAGAGCCCGTCGTTGTGCCCGTCGGCCCAGAAGAGCTGGACGGCATAGCCCCCCACCGGCGTGTGTCCGGCGAGCTGGAAAGACTGCGGCGTCAGCGGCCGCGCGGGCGGCTTGGCGAGGCGGCCCAGGAGATCACGCTCGCCGCAGCATTCGGCGCAAGGGCAGAGCCGCCGGAGATCGGAGAGCTTCAGATAGCTCTCGGAGCCATCGTTCCACGCGACGGCCAGCTCCTGGCCGATGGATTGAATCGTTTTCGGGATCAGGCCCGGAGTGACCGCCATGGGCGCGATGGTACTTGAATCGCTGATTTCCCGATGCGCCCGCGCGGACGGGATCGGGCATCATCGGAGGCTTGCGACCGCTCGTCACCCCGCCGCGTCTCGCGCGTGAGACGGCCCTGGCCGCCCTCGGCGCCTTCGCGCTGACGCTGGTGTGGCTGCGCGCGCGGCCGGACTGGATTCGCGGTGTCATCGGCGGCGGCGATGCGTGGCAGAACGTCTGGAACCTGGATCACGTACAGCGCGCGCTCTTTTCTGGCGGTCCGCTCCTCCGGTCGGATCGCGTCTGGGCGCCCGAAGGGGCGAGCCTTCTCTCCCACACGCTCTCGCTGACGAACACGCTGCCCGGGGCGCTGCTCGCGCGCGTCACGGGCCTCCACGCGGCCTACGACCTGCTCGTCGTCCTGTCGTTCGTCCTGGCCTTCGCCGCGCTCTACCGGCTCGCGCGCCGGCTGGGAGCCGGGCCCGTGCCCGCGCTGGTGGGCGCGTTCGTCTTCGCGTTCTGTCCGCAGCGCTCCGCACGGGCTCTGGGCCATCTGAACCTGCTCGCCACCGGCTGGATTCCCGTTGCCATCGAGGGGTTGCTCGTCGCGAGCCGCGCGCGCGGAAGGCGTGCCCTCGCGGGCGCGCTGGTCGCTGCCATCGGGCTCGTGGCGCTGGCCTACAGCGACTGGTATCTCGCCCTGCTCGGCGCGGCGGCCGCCGCGACGTTCTCGCTGTTCGAGCTCTGGCGCGCCGAGCGTTCCGAGCGATTGCGCGTCGCGGGCGTCTTCGCGCTCACGGCGCTCCTCGCGCTGGCCGCAACCCTGCCCGCGGCGCTGGCGCTCGCGCGGGAGACGGCCGAGGAAGGAACAGAAGGGCACGAGTCGCGCTGGTGCTCGAACGCGCTGACGTCCCGCGTCATCCCGTCGCGCATCCAGCTCGTGTCCCGCCTCACGCGCGGGCTCACCGAGCGCAACCACCAGAACATCGCCGAAGGGGCCGCGGCGCTGGGGCTCGTGCCGCTGCTCCTGACGCTGGGGTGCGTGCTGCGTTTTCGCGAGCGACCGCGCGATCTCGACTTCGCGCTCGTGGCGGGCGGCGCCGCGCTGATCCTCTCGCTCGGGCCGCAGCCCCGGATCTTCGATCTTCTGCTGGATTTCCCTCTGCCGTACGCGGCCCTCGAAAGGTGGATTCCCGCGCTTCGGCTGGGAGGCTGCGTCAACCGGCTGCAGCTCCTCGCGTTTCTCCCGCTCGCTCTGGGCACCGCGCTCGGGCTCGAGCGGCTGAGCCGTTCCTCGTCGCGGCTGAAGAAGTCGCTCGTGGCCGCGGCCGCCCTCCTGACGCTCGTCGAGTACGCCCCCGTGGACCCCGGAGTCTCCTTCGGGCCCGACGAGCCGCGGGACACGGCGCTCGACGTCATTGCGTCGTCTCGGACCTCCGGCAGCGTGCTGGACCTCGACCCGGGTGTGGACGCCCTGGTGAGGCAGCTGCACCACGGGCGCGCCCAGACGTTCGGCTACCTCTCCCGCGTCCCCCCGGCCGGTCTCGAGGCGCGCCGAACGGATCCGGTGCTCGGCCCGCTCATGGCGCCCGGGTCTCCTTCGCCCGTCGCGACCGCGCTCCCGCCGCTCGCCACAGCCGCGCTGCTCCGGAATCGCTGGGGCATCGCATTCGTGCTCGCTCCGGATCGGCCCCCCTTTGCCGCACGCGCCGCGGCGCTCGGTTTCGAGCTGCTGGCGAAGACGGCGGGCCGCACGCTGGTTTATGCCGTTCCGGCGGGGGAGCTGCCCCGCGTGGAAGGGATCGATCTGACCGGGGGTTCAGCCGATGGCGGCGCTCGGGACGCCGCTCGCGGTGTGTTCGCGCTGGGCTTCGAACCCCGAACGCCCGCGGGGAGCCTGTGTCGCGGGACCGCCGTGCTTCTGGCTCCTCTCGCGCCCGCGCTCTACCATCTGCACACGGCGTCTCCCGGGGGGGGAGCCGTGCGCGTGCGGTTGCGGTGGGGACGGAGCCGCGAGCTCGCGCGCACCGTGAGCGGCAGCGAGGTTCTTCCCGTGCTCGTCTCACCCGCCGACCTGGCGCCGGATGGTACGCTGCTGCTGAGGATCGATTCATCGGGGGGTGCTGACGGCGGGGCGGTCGTCGTGAGCCGCCTGCGGAAGGAGCACGTTCCCTGAGCGATCCGGCCAGTGGACTTTCACATTGGCGTGGATAGGATCCGACCTCATGATTCACAGCTCCGCCGTGTGCCTTGCTGCGCGCCTCGCTTCGCGTCTTCGTGCGCGCCTCGCAGCGCGCCCCCTCGTCGAAGGGCCTTCCGCCCTCCTCCTGGCGGCGGCACTTCTTGCCCCGGGACCCGCGCAGGCGTGGGACAAGGAGATTCATCGCTCCATCGCCGAGGCGGCCATCCAGATCTCGCCCGAGGCCGAGGCGCGCTTGCCGCTCGGTTTCCGCGACGCGCTGCTGAAGGAGGCCGCCGAGGCGGATTACCTGGATCGCGAGTGCCGGTTCCACGCGAGCACCGCGCCGCCGCGTGACCCGGCGGCCGAGGCCGAGAAGATGTACCTGCAGCTCCTCGACCCGAAGAAGATCGAGCGGCCGTACGCGCGGGCGCAGGCCATCGGGCGCTACCTCCACTTCGTGGCCGATGCCGTCGTCCCCGCCTCCATGCGGCAGGGAGACACGCCCAAGACCCTGAACTATTTCGCCAACCGCAACTTCGTCCTCTTCCGCGAGCCGCAGGCGCTCTCGATGCCGCTCTCGGCCGCGCTGCGGGCCCGCGCCGCGAGCGCGGCGTGGGGCGGCACCGAAGAGGCCGGCAAGACGATGTTCTTCCGAAACGTCGTGAACCTCGCCGTCGACGCGCTCTGCCTGCTGCCGCTGCGCGCGCCGATGAGCCCGGGCGCGGTCTCTCCGGTCATCTTCATCGTGAACCGCATGGACAACGGCGTTGCCGCGGCCAAGCGGAGCGGATACGTGGTCAAGGAGCGGGAGGAGATGACCGACATCCCGGCGCACGGCTACAACAACATCACGACGGGCACGAGGACGACGTGGGAGATCACCTACGAGGAGCACGGCGGCGGCGCCTCGGTGAAGAAGCCGAACATGCTCGAGATCAGCGGCGTGCAGATCGTGGAGATGCTGCTTCGCTCTTCCGCTACCCCCCCGGTGATGCGGGTGCTTCTCTTCAACAACTCGCCCCATTGCGCAGCCGACGTCGCCCTGAAGATCGGCACCTGGCGCTGGCCCCTTCCGGAGACGATGCCCCCCGGAGCCCTGCGTCTGGTGGAGGTGGCCCTCCCCGAGTCGCTCGTCTCACGTCACCTCACGAGCACGTCCCGCGTGGACACGTGCGCGGGGCCGCAGGCCCCCGGGAAGTTCGTCCTCTCGGACAAGCGTCTGGTGGTGGGGAACACGGGCGCGGCGCCGCGCTTCGTGGGTGTGGCCGAGGAGATCGATCTGTCGCATCGTCCCGGCACGAGCTGAAAAGCAGAACCGGCGCAGTCCGGTGGGACAGGGACAGTATTCAACGCACCCCGAATGTGGATACGATTGGCGGATGAGTCACCTTCAGCGGACCTTCCGGCCTGGTGCGGCGCTCGTGGTCTCCTTTCTCTGTTTGCTCGCGCCGCGCGGCGCGTGGGCGTGGGAGCGCGACATGCACGTCTCGATCGTCGAGGCGGCGCTTCAGCTCTCGCCCGCGGCGGAGGCCCGCATTCCCAATGAATATCGCGACGCCTTCTACCACGAGCTCGGCGAAGCCGATTTCCTGGACAAGGACTGCCGCTATCACGCGAGCCTCACCGGAAACCGCGATGCGGCGGCGCTGGCCGAGAAGGTGCTCGCCGAGATCACGAATCCCGCGCGTCCGCTGAAGCCCTATCCGCGGGCGCAGGCGCTGGGACGCTACGCCCACTACGTCGCAGACTCCATCGTCCCCTCCGCCTTGAAGGGCGAGAACGTGCCGAACAAGCTGCCCAACTTCTTCGCGAACCGGAACTTCGTGCTCTATCGCGAGGCCCGGCCGCTGACGATGCCGATCTCGGTCTCCCTGCGCGAGCGGGCTACGGGCGTGCTCTGGCCGAGCAATCAGGACGCGGGGAGCTCGATGATCTTCCGTCTCGCCGTCAACACCATGATCGAGGCGTTCATGCTGCTCCCCCCGCGCCCCGGCACCGAGACCGTGGCCGACGTCTCACCTGTGATCTTCGTCGTGAACCGGATGGACAACGGGCTGGCGGCCAAGCGCACCGAGGGGTACGTGAAGACCGCCAAGACCACGCAGATGGACAGCCTGTCGATGGGGCCCTACCAGTGGGTCACGACCGGCAGCCGCACCACCTACTCCTGGAGCTACGAGGCGCACGGCGGCGGCGAATCGTCGAAGAAGTCGAACATCATGGAGCAGTCGGGTGTTCAGATCGTGGAGATGAACGTGCACCAGAAGGCCGAGGGTTCGACGCTCCGGGTGCTGCTCTTCAACAACGCCGACAACTGCGCCGCGAACGTCTCCCTGAAGATGGGCACCGCGTGGAAGTGGGCTCTGCCCGAGGTCATGCCACCGCGCGCGCTGCGGATGATCGAGGTGGAGCTGCCCGAGTCGCTCGCCTCGCGACGGCTGACCAGCTCGTACACGACCGAGCAGTGCGCGGGGAAGATCGACACGCAGGCGTTCCTCATGACGAATCGCCGTCTCGTGGTGGGCAACACGGGAACTCCGCCGCGGTTTCTGGGCGTCACGCCGGAGATCAGCCTATCCGAGACGAAGGGAACGTCGCGGCCCGTCGTGCAGAGCCCCTGAAGGAGATTCGGGGGAACCCGGCGCCGGGTTCCCCCTGGTCCTTCCCGGACCCGCCCGGCCCGCCCGACTCGTACCGGAGCGCCCTACTCGTACCTGAGCGCTTCGATGGGGTCGAGCCGCGCGGCCTTGATGGCGGGGTAGAGGCCGAAGAAAAGCCCGATCGAGACGCTGACGCCGAGCCCCAGCAGGATGCTCCAGAGGGGCGTCTCGGTCTTCAACGGGGAGACGTTGCGAATGATCACCGCGGTCAGGAGCCCCAGCGCCACGCCGATGATGCCCCCCAGCGCGGTGAGCGTCATCGCCTCGGTCAGGAACTGGAGCGAGATGTCGCGGCGCAGGGCGCCGACGGCCTTGCGGATCCCGATCTCCTTCGTTCGCTCGGTGACGGAGACCAGCATGATGTTCATCACGCCGACGCCGCCGACCAGGAGCGCGATGGCCGCGATGAGCACCATCACGCCCGAGATCGCGCCCGTGACCGACTGCATCTGCTCGATCATCTTTTCCGCCGTGAAGATGGCGAAGTCGTTCGGCTTGTTGAACGGCACCTTCCGGCGCGTCCGCAGCACGTTCGTCCCCTCCTCGATGACCTGGTGGATCAGCTCGGGCGAGCGCGGGATGGTCGCGATGTGGATCGTGTCCTCGTGCGAGTTCTTGATCTGCGGATAGTTCTTGTCGAAGGTCGTGATGGGGATGATCACGATGTTGTCGGGATCGCCGCCGAAGCCGCTCGAGCCCTTCTTGTCGAGCACGCCCACGATCGTCGCGCGCTTGCCGTTCAGGCTGATTGACATCCCGAGCGGGTCCTTCCCCTTGAAGAGGGAGTCCGAGACGTCCACGCCGACGACGGCGACGTCGGTGGCGTGCAGGACGTCGAGCTCGGTGATGTTCCGGCCGTCCTTGATCGTCCAGTTGTTGCACTGGGCGTAGTTCTGGTTGCCGCCCGTGAGGGTGGGCGAGCTCGCCTCGTTTCCGTTGGCTTTCACCGCGGTCGTTCCCCAGAAGTAGCGCTCGGGGGAGACGGCCTTGATCGACGGGCAGAGCTCGGCCAGAGCGGTCGCGTCCTCGATGGTGAGGTCCGCGCGCTTGCGCTCCTCTTCCGGGATCCGTCGTCCGCCGCCGAAGCGCACCTCGTACTTCTGGAACTGCACGAGCGTGGTGCCGAAGGAAGAGAACGAATCGGTGGTGGAGCGGTTGAACCCCGAGACCACGGCCACCATGCCGATGACCGTCCAGACGCCGATCACGATCCCGACGATCGTGAGGAACGCGCGGAGCTTGTGCGCCACGAGCGCCACGCGCGCGAAGCGCAGGTTCTCGGCGATGGTGCGGCGGAACCAGTCGAGAACGCGTGCGCTCATGAGGGTTTCCTTTCCGGCCGGACTTTCCGGCTACTCATACCGGAGGGCCTCGATGGGGGGGAGCCGGCTCGCCTTGATGGCGGGCCCGACGCCCGCGAGGATGCCGGTGACCGTGGCGAGCACGAGGCCCATGAGCACGAGCTGCGGGCTGACGAGCGCGGGCAGGGGCGAGAACGCGTCCACGCACAGCGCGATCACCCAGCCGAAGAAGACGCCGATGGTGCCGCCGCCGAGGGCGAGCAGACCCGCCTCGAGCAGGAACTGCCGCCTGATGTCGCGCTTCTTGGCGCCGAGCGCCAGACGCAGGCCGATCTCCTTCGTCCGCTCGATGACCGAGACGAGCATGATGTTGGCGATCACGATGGCGCCCACCACGAGCGAAATGCCGCTGATGAAGACCAGCAGCGCGAAGGCGCCCGCGGAGATGGAGCGCCAGATCACCTGCACCGCCTCGGCCGTGACGAACGAGACGGGGTCGGGCGCGCTCTGGGGGGTGTGATTCATGGCGCGGAAGATGACGCGCATCTCGTCCATGGAGGCGGGCACGCCGGGGACGCCCCCCTTGGCCTTGATGTAGAGCGACAGGTTGCGGTTGCTTCCCCACGCCTTGCACAGCGTCTCGCGGGGCATGTAGACGACGTTGTCCCGGCTCTGACCGAGCACCGAGCCCTGCTTCACGAGGAGCCCGATGACGCGGAAAGGGATGTTCCCCACGTTCATGGTCTTCCCGATCGGGTCGATGCGCGGGAAGAGCTCGTCGCGCACATCCGAGCCGATGACGGCCACGAAGGCGCGATGCTCGTTCTCGATCTCGGAGAAGAAGCGGCCCGCCAGGACGTCGAGGTTCTGGAGCTCGGCGACGTTCGCCGTCGTCCCCTGGATGTTCACGTCCGAGAGCCTGCGGTTCGTGTACTTGACCGTCTTCACGACGCCCGACTGCGCGCCGATGATGTCGCCGGTCTTGGAGAGGCGCAGCACCTGCTCGAACTGCGGTTTCATGATCCGCTTGCGCTTCAGCGCAGCCAGGAACTCCTCGCGGGAGGTGATGATGCCGAAGCGTGTGACCGTGTAGACGTCGGGCGACATCGAGAACAGCTTCGTGGCCACGTAGTTGTTCAGCCCGCTGATGACGGCCACCACGGCCACGACCGTCATCACCCCGATGATCACGCCCAGGAGCGTCAGGACCGATCGGAGCTTGTGCGCCGAGATCGCCCGCCAGGCGACACGGAGAAGCTCTCCGACGAGCATCGGCGTTACGTCAGGACTTCTTCGCGTCTTCGCGCGAGGGGGAGTTGTCGACCTTGACGCGGTCGCCGATCTTCAGGGAGCGGAGCGCCTTGAAGGGACCGGTGATGATCTCCTCGCCTTCGGTCAGCCCTTCGACGACCTCGGTCTGGAGCTCGGCGTTGATCCCCGTCTTCACCTTGTGGAAGTCGACGGTGCCGTCCTTCTTGACGATGAAGACCCCTTCGACCTCCTTCTTCTTGGCGGAGTCGCCGGGCGCGGGTGTCGGCGTCATGGCGGCCTTGGCGTCAGCCTTCTTCCCCTTCTCGGGCTTCTTTAGTGTGGCCTCGTCGGCGACGACGAGGGCGGGAATCGGGATCGCCAGCGCGGCGGTGCGCTTGTCGGTCTCGATCTGGCCTGCCACCGAGAAGCCCGGGCGGATGTCGGTCGGAGGGCTCTTCAGCTGGACCTTGACCTTGAAGTTGACGGCCGAGGAATCGGTGCCGAGAGCGGACTTCAGGATCGGGCTGCCGCCGATCTCCGTGACGATGCCCTCGTATTTCTTCTCGGGATAGGCGTCGACCGTGAGCTGAGCCTTCTGGCCCACCTTCACGTGCGGCATGTCGGTCTCGTCCACTTCCATCTGGGCCTCGACGACGGACATGTCCGAGATGGTGAGGAGGACCGTGCCGGGGTTGTTCATCGTGCCGATCATGGCGTTCTCGCCCGCCTCGACGGGGCGCGCGGTGACGATGCCGGCGATGGGGGCCGTGATCGTGGTCTTGTTGAGCGAGTCCTTGCTGGAGGTGAGCTGGGCGCGCGACTGCTCGATGCGGCGGTCGGTGGCATTCTCGTTGGCCGTGGCGACGTCCATCATCTGGCGGGCCTTCTGAAGAGCCTGCTCGGACGAGATCTTCCCCTCGAAGTTCTTCTGCTCGCGCTCGTAGTCGCGCTGAGCCTGGGCGCGCGAGGCGCGGTCGGATTCGCGCTGCGCGAAGAGCGCCTCGAGCCCCGCCTGCTGGGCACGCGCGCTGGCGTCGAACTGCGCCTTGTCGATCTGGAGGAGGAAGTCCCCCTTCTTCACGACGTCGCCCTCGCGGACCGCGAGGTTGACGATCTGCCCCATGACCTGGGAGGAGATGTCGACCTTCGTCTTGGCCTGCACGCGGCCGTTGCAGTTCACGGTGGAGACGAGATCGGACTTGCCGACCTTCGCCGTGCTCACCCGGACGAGGTTCTTGTCCTTCGATTTGACCGAGGCGATGAACACGACGCCGATGACGGCGGCGACGCCGATGACGACGAGCACTTTGATGCGCGGGCTCATGAAGCGGACTCCCTTCGAGATCACCCGGGCGAAAAAAGCCCGGATCGGACTTGAATACGTGATTCCAAGTGTAAATGTTTCGGAACGGGACGGTTCAGGAGAACGGCAGCCGAAAGCTCATGCCCCCGCTGGGGGAACGGCTTCCGAGGCGTCGGGCTCGAGCATCACGACCCGGTTCCGCCCTTCCGCCTTGGCGCGGTAGAGCGCGGAATCTGCCTCTTTCACGAAGGCGGGCCCATCTTCCTCGGACTTGCCGCGGAACAGAGCCGCCCCGATCGAGACCGTGGTGGCCACGGGATGCGTCCGGCCCAGCGGGACGCTCTCGAGGGCCTTCCGGATCCGCTCGGCCACGAGGAGCGCGTGCGTCCGTCCCGTGTGCGGGAGCAGCACCGCGAACTCCTCGCCGCCGATGCGCGCGGCCAGGTCGATGCGCCGGCCGTGGCGGCGGAGCAGGTCGGCGAAGCCCGAGAGGATCTCGTCGCCGACGGCGTGGCCATGGCGATCGTTCACTTCCTTGAAACGGTCGAGGTCGAGATACAGCAGCGAGAGGGGCTGGCACTGCCGGAAGGAGCGGAGGATCTCGGCCGTGAGCGATTCGTCGAACGCGCGCCGGTTTGCCAGGCCGGTGAGGGGGTCGGTGAGGGCGAGCCGCTCGAGCAGCTCGTTCTTGGCCGCGAGCTCGGTCAACGCGCGACGGAGGCGGAGCCCCGAGCGCACGCGCGCCTGCAGCTCGTTGGGGTCGATCGGTTTGACGAGGTACTCGTCGGCGCCGAAGTCCAGGCCGGTCACCTTGGCCACGGTCTCCCCGCGGGTGGACAGGATGATCACGTAGGTGGAGCGAAGCTCCTCGTTCCCCTTGATGAGCCGGCAGAGCGTCACGCCGTCCATCTTCGGCATCACCCAGTCGGTGAGGACCACGTCGGGCCTCGACGCGAGCACCCGTTCGAGCCCCGCCTGGCCATCCTCGGCCACCTCGACGATGTACCCGGCCGACCGGAGCAGCTCGGAATGGAGCTGCCGGTAGGCGGGGTCGTCCTCGACGACCAGGACTCGTGTGAGTGATTCGGGCATCGACGGCTTTCAGGAGGAGTTTACGGCGGGGTGGGAAAGATGGCGGAGGAGGAGGGATTCGAACCCCCGGAACCTTTCGGTTCAACGGTTTTCAAGACCGCCGCCTTAAACCGCTCGGCCACTCCTCCGGGGAGGGGAAGGATATGCGATGAGAGAGGGAACCGGGGGATGGGACCACCGGGGCGGGCACGACCGGGGCGGGCACGACCGGGGTTCGAGACGCGAGCACCGGAACGGGCACCGGCGGACGGGAGGGGATTCGAAGGCTATTCTTTCTCGGCGCACGCCTCTGGCGTGCGCCTAAGGGCGGGGGTTCGAATGTCCCCCCTCGTCCGCCTGCACTTCGAAGCACGGGCTCGGCGGGGCGCGGTAACGTCCTTGATGAAAAATATGGCGGACGGGGGGGGATTCGAACCCCCGGTAAGCTTTTACGGCCTACGGCGGTTTAGCAAACCGCTGGATTAAGCCACTCTCCCACCCGTCCGCACAGGCAAAGGGACGAGGAGTCTAGCAGTCTTCCTCGCGCTTTGGCGCGACGGGGGAGGGGGAAGACTGCTGGCTTCCTTGATCTCGGGGAACCCGGACGCCGGGTTCCCCGAACCCC
>JBDSFL010000253.1:0-15399 GCA_039919545.1 Thermoanaerobaculia bacterium
CACGAGGGAGGCCACTTCACGGTCGCCAAGCTCTTCAAGTTCCCGGTGGAGGTCTTCTCGCTCGGTTTCGGCAAGAGGCTCTTCGGCTGGAAGCGCAAGGAGACCGATTACCGCGTTTCCTTGATCCCGCTCGGCGGCTACGTGAAGGTGGTGGGCCTCGGCCCGGATGAAAGCGACATCGTCGCGGGCACCGCGGAGACCTCGCAGACGGTTCCCGGCTCGCGGCTGCAGCGCCTCCTGATCCTGATCGCCGGGCCCGGCGTGAATCTCATCCTCGCGCTCGTGCTCACCGCCTTCGCGTTCAAGATCGGCGTCGAGGTCCCCAAGTACAAGTCCGAGGTCCCGGTCGTCCAGCTCATCGATCACGGCAGCCCGGCGGAGAAGTCGGGCATCCATGCGGGGGACCGCATCGTCACCCTCTCGGGAAAGCCGGTCACCACGTGGGAAGAGGTCGAGATCAATCTCGGGCTCGCCCCGCGCGAGGACATCAAGGTCGGCATCATCCGTGACGGCCAGCCCCTCGAGCTTTCCATCCAGCCCGAGCCCAAGAGCAAGCTGGAGAAGAAATACGACATCGGCTACACCGGCCTGAACCCGTCGATCCTCGCCATCGTGGACGAGGTCGTTGCCGGTTATCCCGGCGCCAAGGCCGGACTCCAGGTCGGCGACAAGATCGTCTCCGTCGGCGGCAAGCCCGTCGCGCTCTATTTCGAGGTGATCCGCCAGATCCGCGAGGCCACGGCCGACTTCGAGAAGGCGGGTCCCCACGCGATCCCGCTCGTCGTGATGAGAGACGGCAAGGAGATCACGCTCTCCGTCATCCCGCGCAAGGAAGGCGATTCCTGGCGCATCGGCTTCAAGCCCCGGATGGAGACCATCAAGCGGAGCCTCACCCTGGCTCAGGCGTTCGCGGCCTCGTGGAACGAGAACATCCGGCAGACGCAGCTGACGTTCTCGACGGTGGGGCGCCTCTTCCGCGGCAAGGGCTCGATGCGGCAGCTCTCCGGGCCGATCGACATCGCGAAGTTCTCGGGCGAGGCCGCGCGCACGGGAATCGCCCCGCTGCTCGCCCTGATGGGCATGCTGTCGCTGCAGCTCGGCATCCTGAACCTGCTGCCGATCCCGCTGCTGGACGGCGGACAGATCTTCGTGACCATTTTGGAATCGATCTTCCGGCGCGACTTCTCGCTGGCCGTAAAGGAGCGTCTCCTGCAGGCCGGATTCGTCTTCCTGGTGCTCCTCATGGTCACGGTCTTGTATTTCGACGTGATCAAGAACGTCTCGTTCTGAGCGGAATCGAATCATGGTGAGAGAGCGGCATCGCACGGTCGGCGTGAAGGTGGGAAACGTGATGGTGGGCGGGGGAGCGCCCGTGGTCGTCCAGTCGATGGCCAACACCGACACGGCCGACGTGGAGTCGACGTTCCGGCAGTGCCGCGAGCTGGCCGAGGCGGGCTCCGAGCTCGTCCGCATCACCGTGAACGTCCCCGAAGCCGCCGCCGCCGTGCCGGAGATCCGCCGCCGCCTGAACGACGTCGGCGTCTTCGCGCCGCTCATCGGCGACTTCCACTACAACGGGCACACGCTGCTCACGAAATTCCCCGATTGCGCCTCGGCGCTCGAGAAGTACCGCATCAATCCGGGCAACGTGGGCACCGGCGCACGGCGCGACGAACAGTTCGCCACCATCTGCAAGATCGCCAAGGACAACGGCAAATCCGTCCGCATCGGCGTGAACGGCGGCTCGTTGAACCAGGAGCTGGTCATGCGGAAGATGCAGGAGAACACCGACCGCGAGCTGGGCAAGAGCTCCGAGGAGATCGTCAACGAGTGCCTCGTGATCTCCGCGCTGGAATCCACCGAGCTGGCGCAGGAGTGCGGGCTCGGCAAGGACCGCATCGTCATCTCCTGCAAGGTGTCGCGGCCTCTCGACCTCATCGCGGTGTACCGCGACCTCGCCAGCAAGACCGATCAGCCGCTCCACCTCGGGCTCACGGAAGCCGGGATGGGGATGAAGGGGATGATCTGGTCGGCCTCGTCGATGGGTGTGCTGCTGAACGAAGGGATCGGAGACACGATCCGCGTCTCGCTCACGCCGCGCCCGAACGGCGACCGCCGCGAAGAGGTGTATGCCGCGTGCGAGCTGTTGCAGGCTCTCGGCATCCGCTCCTTCTCGCCCAGCGTCACCGCCTGCCCGGGCTGCGGCCGCACCACCAGCACCACGTTCCAGGAGCTGGCCGAGAAGATCCAGGACTACATCCGCGACAGCATGCCCACCTGGAAGAAGCAATACGAGGGCGTGGAGACGATGACGCTCGCGGTGATGGGGTGCGTCGTGAACGGCCCCGGCGAATCGAAGGCCGCCAACATCGGCATCAGCCTCCCCGGCACCGGTGAGGCGCCGAGCTGCCCCGTCTTCATCGACGGCCAGAAGTTCACGACGCTCAAGGGAAACTACGAAGAGCTCGCGGCGGCGTTCCAGGCGCTGGTCGACGACTACATCGTCAACACGTACCCGCTTCGCCGCGCCCCCGCCATCGCTTGAAGTCCTCGGCGTTCTCCGTTCGTCTCCTGACGGACCTCGAGGGGACGCGCCGCCTCCGCCCCGGTGCCGCGCGCGCCGAAGCCCTGCTGCTGCAGGCCGAGCGCTTCGAGACCAAGAAGCCGGAAGAGCTCGTGCGCTTCCACGACGCGCTCCTCTTCCTCGCGAGCCATCCGCATTCGCGATCGGTGCGCGCCAGGGCGGAAAAGCTGCTGGGTTCGTTCGTGAAGCGGATCGAGGCTCTTGTCGAAGCCGGTGCGGACGTCTCGTTCTTCGATCGTCCCGAAGCCGCCGGGGTCGCGGGGATCGCCGTGGCGATGACGTTCTCGTACGACATCGCGTGCTGGCTCGAGCGCTGCTTCCCGAATCGCATCCGCATCGACTGGGATGTCTTCGGCGAGGTCGAGCGTCTCGGCCCGTTCCTCTCACGCGTGCTGCCGCTCGTCCGCGAAGAGGCGCTCGCGGATGCCAACGTCCTCTACCGTGAGGCGCTGGAGGACGCGGCGAAGAGGAGGAAGCAGCGCCCGCTGACGTTCATCCTGCGTGCGATCGAGGCTCTCGGCCTGCCGCCGGCCGATGCCGCCGCGCTCTACGACGCACTCTCGATCCAGATCTGGTGGGAGCTCGGGCGCGATGCGGTGAGCCGCACGCGCTTGCGGCGCGCGCCGGCCTCGATGCACTTCCAGGATGAACCGCTCGGGAGCCGGCGCGACGTGTCGCTCGCGGCCGAGCTCTCGGCTCCTGCTCTTCCTTTCGAGCGGCTGTCGCGCGTCGAGGGCGCCAAGGCGCTCGACCTGTCTCGCTCCGTGCTGGCGGTGCGGTATCGCGAGCTGCATGCATTCACGCATGGCGATCCGGGCTCCGTCGTTCTCGCGCAGGCTGGCCGCGGCGTCGAGCTGCTGATCAACGGCGTGGCGCCCGCCTGGCGCCATCCGCTGCGCGCGGGTTTCGGCTTCATCGTGCTGAAGAACGGAATCCCCGTCGGCTACGGCGACGCCTATGGCCTCTTCGAGCGCCTCGAAGTGAGCTTCAACGTGTTCCCGGCATTTCGCGACGGCGAATCGGCGTTTCTCTACGGCCGGCTGCTGCGGTTCTTCCGCCATTTTCTCGGCACGACGGTTTTTTGGGTGGATCCCTACCAGATCGGCGAGCACAACGAGGAAGCCGTGGCGTCGGGCGCGTTCTGGTTCTATCGCAAGCTCGGCTTTCGTTCGGTCGATCCCGTCCTCGCACCGCTCGTCCGGAGGGAGGAGCGACGTCTGTCACGCGGTACCGCCGCGGGGTTCACGAAAGCGCCGCTGCTGCGACGCTTCGCCGAGAGCCCGGTCGTTTACGAGAGCGATCCGGAGCGAGCGGGGGAGTGGGACCGCTTCCACGTGCGGAACCTTCGCTCGCGCGCGGTCGCGGCGATGGCGCGGTCGGGGCTTTCGCACGACGCCTACCAGGCGGCCGCGGTGCGACGCCTCGCCGAGCACCTCGGGCTCGCGCCGAAGGACACCGCGGATCCGTCGTTCGTTCGAGCTCTCGGCGGTTTCGCGCTCGCGCTCGATGGGTGGGCGGATCTTCCACGCTTCAGCGCCGCCGAGCGCGAGGTGATGGCCGGCATCGTGGCGGCGAAGGCGGCCGGTGGCGAGGAGCGGTATCTGCGAAGGCAGCAGTCTCATCCGAGGCTGCGAAGCGCGTTCCTGACCCTGGGTGAGACGCCGGCATGAACGATGAGGCCCGGACGGAGCCGGCACGCGGCTCCGATGGGCGGCCCACGCGCGGTTCGCGGTCTCAGCGCCACCGCCCGCTTTTCAGTCACGCGGTTCGGCTGGCGTCGGGCGCACCCGGCCTCATCCTGTTGTCGCTTGCGTTCGCGATGGCGACGCTCGCTTTTCTCGCCGCGCGAGGCCGGTTTGGAATTCGCTATTACACGACCGCCTCCGTGGCCGTTCACTACCTCTGCACCTCGATCGTCGTCGTCGTGCTCGCGACACGCTGCCTCACGATCCGGCGGTCACTCAAAGCTCGCGCCCTCGCAATCGGAGCCGCCGCGCTCGCCCGCCTCCTCCTGATCCCGATCGCGCCCTCGAACTACGACCTCGACTCGTACCGCATCGTGGTTCAGGCGCTCGAGCGGGGAGAGATCGTCTACCGCGCCACTCACCGGTACAACTACGGGCCCCTCTGGTCCTACGTGCTGCAAGGCGTGGCCCGCGCGTCCCTGGCGGTCGGGCTCTCGCCGTTCCACGGATTTCTCCTGCTCACGTGTCTCGGCGACGCCGCCTTCGCGCTGCTGCTGGCCGCCATCCTCCGGCCGAGCCTGGGGAAGCGGCGGGCGACCCTCGCCGCGATCTTCTTCTTCGCGAATCCGATCGCCATCGCGCTGAGCGCCTATCACGGGCAGTTCGACCAGCTGGCGCTGGGGCTCGTCATCGCGGGTTTCGGGGTCGCCTCGGGGGCCTTCGGCCGCGTGGGCCGTGCCGAAGGCGTCCGCCCGTCCCCGTTGATCGCAGGTCTGCTCGTGGGCTTCGGCATCGCGCTCAAGCAGATCGGCGTGCTCTTCGTGCCCGCCTATCTCGGCCGCAAGAGGCCTCTGCGCGCCTTCGTGAGAGATGGCGCGCTGGCGGTCGTTCCCTTCCTCGTGCTGCTGGCGCCGTTCGCGATCTCCTCGGCTCCCGAGGTCGAGGCGCACGTCCTGAAATACGCGTCCTTCTCCGGAACCTGGGGCTGGTACGCGATCGCCCGCAGCCTCGCCATTCCGACGCCGCCGGCCGCCCTCGCCTCCTATCTCGCGCTGGCTCTGGCGTCTTTTCTTTCCTTCCGCGCCGCGAGGCAGGGCCACACCCTCCTGACATCAAGCCGCCTCGCGGTGCTCGTCTTCCAGGCGCTCGCGCCGGGCTGGGGCGTGCAGACGCTGGTGTGGCCCATCGCCTTCGCGCCCGCCGCCGCCGAACGTGCCTTCGTCGCGGTGTTCACGCTCGGCGGGACGCTCGCCTACGCGGGGATGATCTGGCGCCACCAGACGCCCCCAACGGCCTGCCACATCGCATGGCTAGCCATCCTCAGCTGGGCAATCTATCTAACCTGGAAAACGCGCAGCGCTGCGGTCCCCGCCGAAACAAAAATTCCCACGCAACCTCCAAATCCGAATCCAAATCCGATTCCGAATCCAAATCCGAATCCAAACCCGCAAGCAGAGGTGGGAAGCAACGGGCGAGAAGGGTTTGATGGCAAGGCGGAGAAGGAAGACTAGCGAAGGCGGGGCGGCGCCCCGTCGAGCGACGTCGACCGAACGACAACGCCGCCAGCAGGCCCTTATCGCCCGTTGCTGAGGCGGCGGAGGGCGGCGAGGCCCAAGCGGTCATACTCTCCCGCCTCGTCTTTCGGCGTCTCGAGAATCTTCGGCACGCGCTCGAAGGCGGGCTCAGTCATCAAGTTCGCGAACCCCGCCTCGCCGATCGCGCCCATCCCGATGCGCTCGTGGCGATCCACCCGGCAGCCCCGTTCCTTCTTCGAGTCGTTGGCGTGGATCAGCTTGACCCGAGCGAGTCCGATCGTCTCTTCCGTCTCGTCGATGAGGCTCTTCCAGCCGTTCTTCGTCACGAGGTCGTAACCGGCCGCATGGAGATGACAGGTGTCGAGGCAGAACGCGATGCGTTTCTTGCTCGCGGCGCGCTGGCGCAGCGCTGCGAGCTGCGCCAGCGTGTGGCCCAGGCAGGCACCCTGTCCGGCGGCGGATTCCAGCAGCACGAAAGTTTTCGACGCGGGCGTCAGGCTTGCGGCCTCGTCCAGTCCGCGGGCGATGCGGTCGAGGCCCGTCTCCTCGCCATCGCCCCCGTGCGAGCCGGGGTGCAGCACGAGGAAGGCGATGCCGTGCTGGTCGCAGCGCTCGATCTCGTCCACGAGCCCCAGCACCGACCGCTTCCGGATGGCCTCGTCGGGCGCGGCGAGGTTGATCAGGTACGCCGCGTGGGCCGAGAGGGGCGCCAGCCGCGCGTTGCGGGCGGCCTTCGAGAAGGCCGCCGCGTCAGCCGGGACGACAGCCTTGCCGGCCCACTGGTTGGAGTTCTTCGTGAAGACCTGGATCGTGCGGCAGTCGAGGCCGACCCCCCGCTCCACGGCGCGCACCAGGCCGCCGGCCGAGCTGACGTGAACGCCGACGAGCGGATCCACGCCCACGCGGGCGGTGGCCGCGCGCGTCACGGATCCGATTCGGAATCGGGCTCCACGCCCGAGGTGGAGAGCCCCCTCTTGGCGAAGTGGCTCTTGAGGTTCCGCGAGAGGGCGATCTGCTTGGCGTAATTCAGCGACAGGATGGCCGCCGGCACACCGGAGATATTGATCGGTAGCGCGGCGGCGGCGAGCACGAAATGCCTGGCCTTCTCGCTCGTGGTGAAGTCGGGATTTTTGAAGTCGGTCACCGAGCGGTAGTAGCGGACCAGGAGCTTGTAGACGTCGCCCAGCACGTTCGTGAAGCCCATCTCGGTGCCCCACGACAGGCATTGCCCGGCCTTGATCGAGGCCAGGAACTCGCGCCACGTCTTGCCGGTGGCCATCGTGAAGACCGAAGCGACGGGCGGGTACGTGTGCGCGTCCGAGCCGCCGATCAGCGCGAGCGACCCCTTCTTTCCCTTGGCGAACGAGAGCAGATCCTCGACCAGCGCGTTGTGCTGGTAGGCCATCGAGCCGTTCTTCACCTCGAACACGTCGAACAGCGTCAGCATCGTCTGGAAGAAGTCTTCCGGGGCCTGGCGCATCCGGTACGACTGGAACAGGTGATTGGCCGAGTAGAGCAGCTCCTCGGCCCGCAGGTACTCCACGAGGTCGTAGATGTTCTTGCGCTTCTTGGCGATGACCGCATGCTGCGCCCGGTCCAGGTCGAACACGTTGACGTGGATCCGATGGCCGGTCTTGGGGAAGCGCGTCTCGATCTCGGCCGAGACGAAGAAATCGAGCAATTCGGGATGGCGGTCCTGGAATTTCAGGCAGCCGTCCACGGTGTCGTGGTCGGTGAAGGTGACGAAGTCCATGCCGCGCGCCTTGGCCAGGCGGTAGACCTCATCGGGATCGCTGTACGAGTCGCGCGTGTTGGCTGCGCGGAAGTACTTGAAGATGGAAGCGTTGGTGTGGAGATGGAGATCGGCCCGCGAGAGCGGCAGATTCAGAGGAGGGATCTGAAGTTCCGGATCGAGATCCGGAATGCCCGGGTCCGCCGGATCGGAACGTTCGTCCAGGGACGCCATGAAGGCCGAAGTCTCCGGTGCCAGGACCCCCGAGTCAAGCGGAGCTGGTAAAGTCGAAGAATGGGAGGCGTTTTCGGTCGCGTGCTTTATGCCATTGCTCTCGCAGCGGTCCTCGTCACCGCCACCTGGGTCTCCTTCTCCCGCTTCGTGGTCGGCAAGTCGCTTCGCGTCCCCGACCTCACGAATCTGACGTTCGAGGAGGCCACCGCCCTCGCCGCGGAGCGGGGGCTCTCCATTGCGGTCGACGCCACGAAGGAGAGCTTCGACGACAAGGTACCCGCGCATCGGATCCTGGGCCAGAACCCGGGCGCCGACATCGCGGTGAAGTCGGGACAGCGCGTGCGGGTCGCCTTCTCGCTCGGCCCCCGCACGATCCGCGTCCCCGATCTCACCGGCCTCTCGCAGCGCACGGCCGGCCTGGCGCTGGTGCGGGAGGGGCTGCAGGAGGGGGCGGTGGCGGCCGTGAAGCTTCCGGGCCCCGCGGGTCTCGTGGCGCAGGGCGTGCTGGCAGGAACGACCGCGACGCCCCAGACGAAGGTCGACGTGCTGGTGAACCGTGGGAATCCCGATGTCGCCTACGTGATGCCGGATTTGATCGGTCGCGATTTCGACCGCATCCGGCTCGCCTTCGAGGTGCGGGGCTTCCGGCTCGGCGGCGTGAAGAGCCAGGCCTACGAAGGAGCCGCCTCGGGAACCATCCTGCGGCAGTTTCCGCCCGCCGGTTTTCCCGTCACCACGCGCGATACGCTTTCTTTCGTCGTCGCGGCGCCGGAGCCGACGGCCTCGTGAGCGCAACCACCACGCGGATCGCGCCCTCGCTGCTCTCCGCGGATTTCGGGCGGCTCGCCGAGGCCGCCCAGGCCTGCGAAGCGGCGGGAGCGGACTGGATCCATTTCGACGTGATGGATGGCCGCTTCGTCCCGAACCTCACCGTCGGCCCCGTAGTGCTGCGCTCGCTCCGCAAGGAGACGAGTGTGCCGTTCGACGTCCATCTCATGATCGAGGAGCCCTTTCGCACCCTGGACCAGTACGTCGACGCGGGCGCCACGCGCATCGCGGTCCACGTGGAAGCCGAGCCCCATCTGCACCGCTTCGCGGGTCACCTGCACGCCAAGGGCGTCTCCGCCGGCCTCGCCATCAATCCGGGCACCTCGCTCGCGCTCCTGGACGAAGCGCTGCGGGTGGTGGATTTCGTGCTCGTGATGAGCGTGGATCCGGGCTGGGGAGGCCAGCCGTTCATCCCGGGCTCGCTCGACCGCATCGCCCGGCTCCGGAGCCGCCTCGTGGAGCTGGGGCGCCAGGACGCCGTCGAAATCGCGGTGGACGGCGGCGTGACGGAGCAGAATGCGCTTGCGCTCACCACGGCCGGAGCGCGCCACCTGGTGGCGGGTTCGGCCGTGTTCGGGCGCGGTGACGTGGTCGGCGCCGTCGCGGCACTGCGCCGGGCGACACAGGGATTGCCCTCATGATGTCCTCTCGCCCCTTCATCCCAGGAACCCGGGCTCAAGCAACAAGGAGTCGTCACTCGATGCGTGTTCTGTCCCAACTCCTGAATTCGAAACGCCGTCCCGGCACGGCCGCCGCGGCGCTCTTGGCGCTCTCGGCAGCGCTCGTCGGGGCCTCTTCCTGCTCGTCGGTGGATCCCGCGACGCGCCTCACGCGGGAGCTGCTGTCGATGCCGAAGGAAGAAGCCTATGCCAAGGGCGACTCCCTGATTGCCCGCAAGAAGTACGACGTGGGTCGCCAGTACCTTCGCTTCGTGGCCGAGAACTATGCCAACGACCCGATCGGGAAACAGGCGGCGTTGCGCCTGGCCGACTCGTACTTCGACCAGAAGACGCTGCTCGGCTATCTGGAAGCGCAGGCGCGCTACAAGGATTTTCGCAATCGTTATCCCTCGCATCCCCGCTCGGATTACGCGCTCTTCCGCCTTGCGCAGACATCCGACCGCCAAGCCGAGAAGCCAGACCGCGATCAGTCCAACACGCGGCTGGCGGCCACGAGCTATCGCGAGCTGATCCAGGCTTACCCGGATTCGCCCTACGCCGCGGAGGCGCGCGCCCGGTTGCAGATCGTGAAGGATCTGCTCGCCGAGCACGAATACAAGGTCGGTCACTTCTATCTGAAGCGGAAGGCCTACTCCGCCGCGAAATCGCGCTTCGACGTCCTGCTCTCGGCGTTCCCCGACTATCACGGGCTCGACATCGTGCTCTACGAAGCGGGCTTGACCGAGCGGAAGCTGGGCCACGACGATGATGCGCGCGTGCTCTGGGACAAGCTCGCCCACGACTATCCCGCCAGCCCCTGGCTGAAGAAGCTGCCGGCTGGTGAGCGCGCCCGCGCCACGGAGGCCGTCGTCGCCACGCCGGAGATCAGCCCGGCCCCGACGACCTCGCCTCCCGTCGTGGAGGCAGCGCCGGCTCCGGCCGCTGAACCCGCGCCGATTCCCGTCGAAAGCTTTTCCGCCTCGCCTTCCGCCCCTCCGGTGCCCGCAGCGACTCTCGCCTCCCCCGACCCGTCCGCTCCCCGCTCCGCTGGCCCCGATCACGTCCACCGTCCGGTGGGCGAGATCCGCGCCTCCGAGAGGGCCGGCCGGCCGCCCGTGTTCGTGGTGCAGTTCGCGTCGTATGCGACGCAGGCGGGCGCCGATTCGGATGCCGCCCTTCTCGCCAAGCGGCTGCGTGTGCCCGCTCATGTGGTGCCGGCCGATCTGGGCGCCAAGGGAGTCTGGTACCGCGTATACCTGGGCGAGTTCGCGACCGTCGAGGAGGCCGAAGCGTTCAGGAGCGAAGCGATGAAGTCGACCTCACCCACGCCCGGTCTCGTCTATCGCCTGGTCTCTTCGTAGCCAGCGAGCGCACGAGAGCCTCAGGATCGAGCCTCCGGCGCGCCTCATGCGTGATCCCGAGGCCTCTCCGGCAGGTGCCGCGCCGAGCTTGCGGATTGACAAACCTTTCATTTCCGGTACCTTATCGAGTCAGTATTCCGTTCAACGGCTCTGGGATTGCCCCCTTTTCGGCTCAATCCAGGGTCCGTTCGTCAGGAGGTCGTGATGCGTCAGCTCGTCGCGGTACTTACTCTCGGGGCCACCGCGTTTCTCTCGGGCCGGCTCGAAGCGGCCGATTCCCACGCCGCCAGCAGGCCGTCCAGGCTGGTGGAAGCGGCCGCTTTCAGCCCCCAGTCGGGAGAGACTCCCATCGGGAAGATCGAGACGCTCTCGGCCACGGCGTCCGTGTCCGTGGGGCCGATCCCGATCGGAGTGGAGGCTGATGTCTACTGCACCGGCTGGCTCGGTGAGCTGGAGGAGCCGTTCACCGGCGACATCTCCTCGGCCGAGCTCCAGGACAACCAGAAGAGCTTCACGCAGGGCGATCTGGTCTATCTCAATATCGGCGCCCAGAACGGCGTGAATGCGGGACAGGAATACTGGATCTGCCGGCCCGAGCGGCTCGTCCACAAGTGGGATGACCCGGCGGTCGACATCGGGCGCATCTACCGCACGCCTGGCAGGCTTCGCGTGATCTGCGCCCAGGAAGACGCGGCCATCGCGGAGATCGTCCTGTCATGCAGCGACATCGAGATCGGTGACCGGCTCCTGCCCTTCGAGCCCGTGCCCATCCCGCTCGCGCGCCGCACGCGGCCGATGACCTCGTGCGACGGGCCGAACGGAAAAGCGGAAGGGCACATCGTCGAGGTGAAGGACTACCAGACCCCGGCGGCCACGGACAGCGTCGTGTTCCTCGACATGGGCGAGAACGAGGGTCTGAGCGCGGGCGATTTCATGACGGTCTACCGTCCGCGCGCCACCGGCTCGATCCGCACGATCCTGGGCGAGGTCTCGATCCTCGCGACGCGCTCGCACACCTCGATCGCGATCGTCACGCTCACCGTCGATTCGATGCGCGCCGGCGACTGGGTCGAGCTGAAGTAAAAAAACTTTTTGCCGTCAAGACCGATCGGAGGCGTGGTGCACACCACGCCTTTTCCATTTTCACTTCAAAAGAAATTGGCGCGATCTCGCTCGCGTGATAGTTTGATTCCAAGGTCATTTCAAAAGAAATTTCGCCGACGGAGGAAACGTCTTCGTGACGATCGACGGTCAGCTCCAACGAATCATCGATGAGCTCGTGTCCAAAGGGATCTCTCTCGAGACCGCCAAGAGAGAGTTCGAGAAGAAGTATGTCTCGGCCGCAGTGATGAAGGCCTCGGGCAACATGGGCCGCGCGGCAAAGTCGCTGGGGATCCATCGGAACACTTTGCGCGCCAAGATCTCGCTCCTGAAAGTGAAGCCTCCCGTTCGCGGGAGAGACCACAGCTAGCGCTGTGGTCTCGCGCGCTGCACCGCAGCGCGCTGGGGATGAGACGGCGTTTTTATTCCGGGGGAACCCGTGCCCGGGTTCCCCCAAACCCCCTCCACGGCTCGGAGATCTTTTTTGAGCGCGAGCTCGGAGATTATTTTTGAGCGCGAGCTTCGGATTTCTTGTAAGCGAGCTCAGATTTTTTGGGCTCGAGCTTTGGATCTGATCGCGGCGCGGGAACGAACATTTCGCAGGAATCGGATAGAAGTTCGGGAGCTCGCGCGGAACGTCTGCGCGCTCAGCGCGGGCGCAGGCCGCCTGTCGCCATCTCTCTCAGCCTGGCGATGCGCTGCTCGGTGGGCGGGTGCGTCGAGAAGAGGCGCGAGAGGCCGCCTGCGAACGGGTTCACGATGAAGAGGTGCGAGGTCGCGGGGTTTCCGACGAGCGGCACCCGGTGCGAGGCCGCTTCCAGCTTCTGCAGGGCCGAGGCGAGCGCCAGCGGCTTGCCCGAGAGGGCGGCTCCGCTCTCGTCGGCTCGAAATTCCTTCTGACGGGAAATCATCGCCTGGATGAGCACGGCCGCGATGGGCGCGAGGATCATCGCGAGGATCGCGATCAGGGGATTTCTGCCCCCTTCGCGATCGTCGCGGCGCCCCATCCCGCCCCAGAACGCCATCTGGGAGAGATGCGAGAGGGCGGCGGCGAGCGTCGCCGTGATGGCGCCGAGGAGGATGTCGCGGTTCACGACGTGCGCGATCTCGTGCGCCAGGATCCCTTCGAGCTCGTCACGATCCACGAGACGCAGGATTCCCTCGGTCGCGGCCACCACCGCGTGCTCGGGATTGCGGCCGGTCGCGAAAGCGTTCGGAGACTCCTGCGGAATGATCGCGATCTTCGGCATCGGAATGCCCGAGCGCGTCGAGAGCGACCGCACCACGTCGTACAGGAGCGGAGCCTCGGCCTCGGTCACCACCCGCGCCCCGTACATGGAGAGAACCATGCGGTCCGAGAAGAAATAGGTGACGAGATTCATCAGGCCGGCGAGCACGAGAGCGAAGACTGCGCCCTGGCGGCCGAAGATCGCTCCTCCCACGAGGACGAAGAGGACGCCCATGACGCCCATCAAAACGACAATCTTCAAGGTGTTCATCGCAGGCTCGAGATCTTCCGCGGGGGAGAACGAGCGCGGTGACGAGTTTATTTCAGGGACGGGTCAATTTCAGGAGGCCAGGACGCGCCGGCTTGGCCGGCGCGTGACTCACTTCGGCTTCGAGTCGTCCTTGGAGGCGTCGGCGCGGCCGTCCTTCATGGCGTCCTTGAAGTTGCGAATACCTTCGCCCACACCCCTTCCGAGCTGCGGCAGCTTGCCGGCTCCGAAAACGATGATCACGATGGCGAGAATCAACAAAAGCTCGGGAACGCCGAGATTACCCAATTGAGCCTCCTGGCCCCGCCATCATACGCCGACACCCGTCGCGGGAAGGAACGAGACCAGTTCGGCAAACGGCCCGGCCGCGTCGGTGTGCGTGCGCAGCACCCGGAGCGCCGCGTCGCGGTGGGGCCGATAGATCTCCCGACCGGCGCGCAGCATCTTCTCGAAGGTTCCGAGGACCTTCCAGGCCCGTTGCAGCAGGACCGCTTCGCCGTACGACGAGCCGTCGCAGGGCACGCGCTCGCCCGAGCGTTCGAAACGAAGTGACACCGGATCGTAATCGGGCGGGCCCATCCGCAGGTCCTGAAAGTCGATGGGCGCGAGCCTGCCGTCGGAGGCGCGCATCAAATTGTTGCCGTGAAAGTCGCGGTGGGTGGGGACCGGATCTCCGGTGAGCGCAGGGTCGGCGGCGGCCTCGGCCAGGGATCGGGCTGCCGCGTCCCACGCCGCGGCCTGCGTGCCGTCGAGCGGCTGCGTGCCGCCGCCCTCGAAAGCCCAGAGCCGCGTATGCGCGAGCTCGCGCGCGAAGAAGTCCGCATCGAACGGAGCATTTCGTCGCGCGACGTCATGGGAGATGGAGCGAAGCGTCATCAGCAGCTCCTCGGCCTCGTCGAGCAGGCGCCTCCCCTCGCCCGGCGTGGCGGAGGCGAGCTCGGAGGCCAGGTCGCGGTCTCCCAGATCCTCTACCAGCGAGGCGCCCAGCTCGGGAGCGTCGTCGAGGAGCGCGGGGATGCGCAACCCCGCCCCCGCCAGGGCCGCCCCGATGACGGCCCAGTTCGCCTGCGGCTCGGTGTGAGGCGCCGGATACAGCACGAGCAGGGCGCCGGGCGCACGCGAGGAGGCGGTTGTCGGCGAGGCGACGCGGAAGTAGCGGCGGTTCCCGACATCGCCGGTGAGGGCGGCATCCCCGAATTCACCGCCCGCCGTCAGCCCGAAGCGCTTGCGCGCCCCGTCGATTCGCAGTCGCTCGTCAGGCGTTTCCAGAATCGGAAGGCTCCTCCGAAACGAGCGCGATGGATTCGATCTTCTGGTAAGCGCGCGGCTTTCCCCCGCTGCCCGGGTCCGAGGTGTCCGAGCGCGATTCGGTGACGATGCGGTCGGCCACGTCGAGCCCCTTCACGATCTCGGCGAAGGCCGTGTACTGCTTGTCGAGAAAGAACGAGTCCTTCACGACGATGAAGAACTGCGAGGAGGCCGAGTCCGGGTCGCCCGCGCGGGCCATCGAGAGGATGCCGCGGCGGTGTTTCACGTCGTTGAATTCCGCCTTGATGTTGGCGGGGCGCCCCTTCTCGTCGGTGTTCCCGCCCGTGCCGAAGCGGTTCGCCTTGGCGGGATCCTTCGTGTAGGGATCGCCTCCCTGGATCATGAACCCGGGGATCACGCGATGGAAGAGCGTGCCGTCGTAGAAGCCCGTGCGCGCGAGCGTGAGGAAGTTGCGCGCGTGGCCCGGGGCCTTGTCGTGCAGGAACCGAACCGTGATGTCGCCCTGCGAGGTCTTGATGACGGCGAGGGTCTTGGTGTCTTCGGTCAATGGATCTCCTTCGGTGAGAGTGATCGGCAGATGGCGCAGGCGGCGCGCGCCTACGGCGCTTCGGTCAGCTCGATCTTGTTGATCTTCTGGTAGCTCGCCGGGCGGCCGCCGGTGCGCAGGTCGTTGGTGTCGGCGTGCGACTCGGCCACCAGGCGGTCGATGGCCTCCATGCCGTCCGCCACTTCGGCGAACACGGTCCACTGGCGGTCCAGCGACGGGGCGTCTTTGAGGACGATGAAGAACTGCGAGCTGGCGGAATCGGGATCGGTCTGCATCCGCGCCATCGAGACCACGCCGCGCCGGTGGGGGAGATCGTTGAATTCGTGCTTCACGTTCAGCGGCTTTCCTTTGGGATCCGTCGCGCCGCC